>JAUYMC010000361.1 GCA_030699545.1 Gemmatimonadales bacterium
CCAGCGGCTTCAGGAAGTCGATTCCCTGAGCGGCGGCGAGGAATTCGATCGCCACGATCCGCTCGGCGTTGGCGAGAATGCGGCCCGCCTTCCAGGCCGCGCTCATTCCCATCGGGACGACGTCTTCCTGATTCCCTTCCGTGGGCAGCGACTGCACGCTGGCGGGGGTCGCGAGGATGCGGCAGTCCGCGGCGAGCGCGGCCGCGGCGATCTGCGCCGCCATGAACCCCGACTCGAGCCCCGGATCGTGGGCGAGGAAGGCGGGGAGGCCGGAGGACAGATCGGGATTGACGACCCGCTCCAGGCGCCGCTCGGACATCCCGCCCAGCGTCGTCAGCGCGATCGCGATCACGTCGAGCGCGAGCGCCACCGGCTGCCCGTGGAAGTTGCCGCCGGAGATGATCTCCTCGCCGAAGACCAATGGATTGTCGGTGGCCGAGTTCAACTCCGTCGCGACGATGCGATCGGCGAACGCGAGCCCTTCCCCGGCGGCGCCCAGCACCTGCGGCGTGCAGCGCAGCGAGTAGGCATCCTGGACTCGGGGATCGTCCTGGCGGTGCGACTCGCGGATCGCGCTGTCGGCGAGCAGATCGCGCAGCAGCGCGGCCGAGATCACCTGCCAGGGATGCGGCCGCGCATCGTGGATGCGCGCGTCGAACGGATCGGGACTGCCGCGGACGGCTTCCAGGCTCACGGCGGCGGCTCCGTGCGCCGCGCGCCACAGCCGCCAGGCATCGTGCACGAGCAGCGCCGCCATCCCCGTCTGCGCCTGCGTCCCGTTGACGAACGCGAGCCCCTCTTTGGCCTCGAGGGTGATCGGGCGCAGGCCGGCCCGCGTCAGTGCCGGGCCGTCGTCTCCCTCGCCGATCATGGCGAGCGCGAGATGCGACAGCGGCGCCAGGTCGCCCGACGCGCCGACGCTGCCCTGCGACGGGACCACCGGATGGACGCCGCGGTTGAGCATCGCCACCAGCAGCTCGGGCAGCGCCGGCCGCACGCCGCTGGTGCCGCGCAGCAGCACGTTCGCGCGCAGCAGCATCATCGCCCGGACGGCATCCACGGGCAGCGGATCGCCCACGCCGGAGGCGTGGCTGCGGATGAGATTGAGCTGGAGCTGGCGGGTCTGATCCGGCGGGATACGGACATGCGCCAGCTTTCCGAAGCCGGTGTTCACCCCGTAGATCGTCTGGCCGGCGGCGACGGCCTGTTCGACCGCCTGGCGCGACGCCGCCAGCGCGGCCAGCGCGTTCGGCGCGATGGCCACGGAGGCCTGCCCGCGGGCGACCGACACGACGTCAGCGATGGTCAGCGACTGGCCATCCAACGTCACGGCATTCGGCATGGGCGAAAAGCTAGACGCCTGAGCGGCTCTTCACCACTCAGGCGTCCGCTGCATCGGGTGGGTCGGCGGTGCTCTAGCGGCCGTCGCTGATCGGTCTCCCCGTCGCCAGCGAGGTCGTCAGGCCCGCCCGCACGACCAGCTCGGGGTTGCCGATGTCCGTCTGGAAGCTCCAGTCGAAGATCAGGTAATCCCGCCCGACGTGCGTGACCCGGAGCGCGCCGTACCGCCGCGTCGTGTCTTCGACGATCTCGAACACGTAGCCGTACCCGGGCACCGCCTGAATCATGTCCCGCGTGTATCCCGTGGCCGGCGCGAAGTCGATGTCCGTCAGGTCCGCCACCGGCGTCGTCCCGTACAGCCGGATGCGCGTGCCGCTGAATTCGGGAACGATCCACAGGGTCGAGTCGGTCGGATCGCGATACACCCAGAAGTCGATGTCCGTGCGGTTACCGTCCAGCACGCGCCCCAGCTCCGTGGCCTGCGCACGCCCGTCACCGTTCAGATCCTGCCAGAAGCGGAACCCCGACTGCGACGGGTTTTCGTCATACGCAAACGCGAGCGTGTTCCGGGCGTCCGGCCGGGGCGTGTCCTGGCGCAGCGGCGACCAGAGGCTCTCGTAGCCCTCGCGGCTCACCGCGCTGACGCCGTAGCAGCGCGGCGCGCCGTTCGCCAACGCGCTCGCGAGAAACTCGGGCGCCACGGTGGTCCCTTCGAGAATCCAGGTCGTGCCGCAGTCGCCCGTATCGAGATCGTAGACGGCGCTGTAGACGCGGTACCACTTGAAGCGCGTGGGCGCGCCCGCGAACGCGTTGTCGTCCCACTGGAGGTGAATCGCGCCGTTCAGCGAAATCGAAAAGAGCGACGCCGGCGCATCCAGCTGCAGCCGCTCGTCGACCGTGATCGCGGCGCTGCCGCCGCTTTCGTTGCCGGCATCGTCGATCGCGGTCACGAAATACTGCAGGTGCGGGACGCCGTTGTCGTGGAAGGTGTTCGAGCTGGTCTCGCCGCGCAGACCGAACGAGCCGCTGGTCGAGCCGCGCGAATAGACGCGATACGCCGCGAGATCGCCGTCGGGGACGTCGTCCCAGAACAGCAAGATGCCCAGCGGCTGCGCGGGATCGCCGCTCGGCTCGAGCTCATAACCGACGTTTGCGGGCGTGGACGGCCTCGTCCCGCCATCGACGAGCACGTCCTGACAGGCCGGGGCCGCCAGCGCCAACAGGAGCAAGGGATACCGCACGACGCGACGCATACGAGTCCTTTGGACGGGGTGCACCCCGACCCAAAGCACGCCCCGTGCCTGGGAGAAAGCACATATACGTCAATCAGTTACGGTGGGGCCACGGCGGAGAGTGTCACCGCGGGAGGACACCGATCGACCCCTACGGCCGCACGAACGTCCGCTGGTCGTAGTCGAACTTGATGTCGGACTGGTCGATGAGCGCGATGTTGAAGCTGAAGACGAAGTTGCCATTGCCGCTCTTGGCGAACACAAAGCTCGCGCGCCAGCGCCGTAGGTCCCGCTCCAGCCGCACGTTGTGCTGCGCGAACTGCTGCGTGTCGAAGTCGTACGAGGTGTACCACGACGCCGTCCAATTGCGCGTCGGCGCGAACGAGAGATTCATCGTCACCACCCGGCGGCCGCCCACGCCGGAGCCGCCGAACCCCGTCACGTCATTGCGGCTCCGGTTGCTCGAGTAGGCGAGATTGAGCGCGAAACCCCGTCCGGCTCCGCTTCCTCCCCCCGCGTAGCCGCCGGCGGCGGTGTTGCCGAAGGCGTCGCGTGGCGTCGCGCCGTCGTACTGCCGGAACAGATCGGTCTGCCCGGTCACCGGGGTGTTCAGGCTGTCTTGCGGCGCCGCCGGCGGCGGCGGGGGGGGCGCGTCCCGACCCAGCCCCAGCAGACCGCCGATGCCGCGCAGCGTCGCCGCGCTGATCGAGAAGGACGTGGACACCGACTGCAGGAAGGGCTCGAACCGCGTCGTGTCGAGTCCCACCTGGCCGCGCCACAGGTCGTGCGAGATGCGCAGACTGAAACCCGGCAGCAGATCCGAGGCGAACGTGTTGTTGATGGACTGGGTCTGCCAGCCCACGCGCCCCGGCTGCTTGGCCTGCTCGAAGTTGTACGCGATGCCGCCGGTGTTGATGCTGAGCAGCCGCATCTTGCGCGGCTCGGCGCCCGACGTATCGCCGCGCGGCGGCCGCAGCTTCGCCTCGACGTTCTGCGACAGGCTGAGCGTGATCGTCTGCTGTGGATCGCTGCGGGCGTTCAGCGTCCGTCCCGTCGGGTCGAGGGCGCGCGCGTACGCTTCGGGCACTTGGGCACCCGGGGCGTACTGGTAGCTCACGATCGGCGTGATCGCGTGGCGAATGCGTTGCAGCGGCCCCACGCCGGGGAAAAATCCGAAGAACGTCGGCGACATCCCCGCCGTGAACGCGAGCCGCTTTCCCTGGCGGACGTAGCGTCCGCCGGAGAATTGGTTGCGCAGCATGAACGGGCCCGCGCTGGTGGTGTTGAGAATCGCGATCCCGGGCTGGAGCTTCCACGTCCCCGTCAGGAGCGGCGGGAGGTTGATGCCCGTCTGCCAGTCGACGTCGGTGCGGAAGGTCTGCCCGAACAGGACGCGCCGCACGCCCGTCGGATCGGTGGAATCGGGGATCAGGAATTCCTCGCGCCGGCTGCTCACCACGTCGATCACGGAGACGCTGTTGCTCCAGTTCCACCGGCCGATGCGAAACGGCGTCTGGAACTGGATCGTCGTCCGCCGGTCGTCCGCGAACAGCGGCAGGGTATCGATCGGCACCGTGTCACCCGGCAGGCCGGGGATCAGCAGGCCGCCGGCCGCGTTGTGGAACGTCTGCGTATTGGTGTAGGTGAACAGCGGCGACCAGGTGATCGCCGCCGTGAGGTTCACCGCGGACGGCGTGACCCGGATCTCGGGGAACGTCTGGCTCACGCGGTCGCTGGACAGCTCCTGCGTGCGGCTGCCGCCGAGGTTGAGCGCGCCCCAGGAGAAGCGCTTGTCGAAGCTCGCGCGCGAGGCGAGCGTCGCGGTCGCCTGAAACGGATCGAGGCTGTTGCGCGAGACGACCGACGCGCTCGTGGCGTAGTCGACCATCGCGTTGAAGCGGGTGCGGGAATCGAACGTCTGCCCGTGGTACCAGCCGATCCGGCTCGCGGTGCTGCCGCCGTCGAGCTCCTGGGTCCGGGTGTAGGAGATCCCCCCCTGCATGAACCGGTCGAGCCAGCGGTACTGGCTCTGGGCCCGCATGGCGAGGGTGCGGCCCGCGTACCAGTCGCCCGAGACCAGCAGATCGATGTAATCGCTCACGGCGAAGTAGTAGCCGATGTTCGTGACGTGGCGCGAGTAGCGGCGCGAGGTCCGGACGAGATCGTTCAGGCCAAAGCGCGGCACCAGGATGCCGCTGCGCCGCCCCGACCGGATGTCCTGAAAGATGAAGGGCAGCCACATGACGGGGACGTCGCGCACGTACAGCACGGCCGGCCGCGCCACCATCGTGTTCTTGTTGATCCACTTCACTTCCCCCGCGGCGAAGTGATAGTCGGGAACCGGCTGCTGGTCGGACGTGAAGCGGGCGTCGCCGGCGTACACGCGCGTCTGCCCCGAGTCGACCGAGAGGTTCCCGCGCACGATCCACGTCGTCCCGGTCTGCTGCACGTCGGTGAGCGCATCCCGCACGGTGCCGCGGCGCAGGCAGGTGTCGTAGCGCATCCCTTCTCCCACGAGCACCGTTCCCTGGTCGAACAGCCGGGGATCGCCGGCGGCATCGAGCCGGCAGCTCGCCTCGCGGTAGCGGATCGAATCGGCCTCGAGCTGGGTGCCGTCGCGCTCGACGAACGCCTCGCGGCGCAGGAACAGCGTCTGGCTGTCGCCTTCCATCACGAGCGTGTCGGCGACATAGCGCGTGATCCGGTACCCCGGGAGCTTGAGCAGCGAGTCGATCACGCGGTCGGACGGCGGGAACGACCGCGTCGGCCCGGTGGGCAGCCCCAGGCGCCGTGCGGTCGCCGAATCGACAGTGCCGCGGCGGGTCGTGTCCGGCTTCACGGTGTCCGCGCGAACCGGTGGTGGCCGCGGCGGACGCTGCGGCTGCTGCGCGTCCAGGCGGCTGCCGCCCCCCAGCAGGAGCAGCACCGCCAGCGTGCCGGCGGTGCGGCGGGCGCGGCGCCGGCTCGCGATCCAGGCGCAGCCGATGCTCACCTCGTACAGCAGCAGCAGCGGCACGAGCATCATCATCATCGAGTCGGCGTCGGGCGGGGTGAGCAGCGCGGCGACCACCGCCGCCATGATGATCGCGTAGCGTCGATTGCGCGACAGAAAACGCGGCGTCACGAGTCCCAGCGCCGCGAGAATCGCGATGACGAGCGGCAGCTCCGTGACGATGCCGAACGCCAGAATGAAGGGGATCGCGAACCCGAAGTAGCGATCGATCGTGATCACCGGCGCGAGGTCGTTGCGGGTGAAGGCGAACAGCACCTCGAGCGCGGCCGGCAGGGCGTAGAGATACGCGGCCGCGGCACCCACGAGAAACAGCACGACGCCCACGGCCAGCGCCGGGACGATGAGGCGCTTCTCCCGCGCGTACAGCGCGGGCGCCAGAAACGCCCACGCCTGGTAGATCACGATGGGCGACGCGAGCAGGCAGCCGACGGCGAACGCGACCTTCAGCGTGAGCAGGAACGGCTCGGTGGGGCTCGTGAACATCAGCTGGCCGCCGGGGAGGAACGGCGCGATGGGGCGCTTCAGCAGCGTGATGACGTCGATCCGGTCGACGAGCAGCCAACCCACCGCCGTGCCGACGGCGACCGCCAGCAGGCTCCAGAGGATCCGCCAGCGCAGCTCCTCGAGATGATCGAGAAACGGCATGTCGCCGCGGGCCAGGGTGTCAGACACGGGCGGACGGTCCGCTAGGGACGCAGGCGCTGCTGATTCTGGCGGGCGAGGTCCGCTTCGGGGGAGCGCGGGTAGCCGGCGATCACCCGGGTGTAGAAGGTGCGGGCGGCGGCGCGATCGCCGCGCTGCTCGGCGAGCAGGCCCAGCTTGTAGAGGGCGGAGGGCGCCCGCGAGGAATTGGGATGCGCGCGCACGAGCTGGTCATACACCGCCGTGGCGGAATCGGGCGCGCTCTGCTCGAAGCTCTCGCCGACGTAGAACAGCGCGTCGGGCGCACGCTCGTGCGACGGAAACACGCGCAGGAATTCGCGGAAGCCCAGCCGCGCCGTGGCGAGACTGCCCCGCCGGTACTGCTGCAACGACACGTCGAACATCTGATCGGGTCCGGGGCCGACACCGGGACTCCCCGGCGCCGCGCCTTCGGCGCCGGCCACCGGCAGCTGCGCCCGCGCTTCGATGCGGGAGCGAAGATCGGTGAGCCGCTGCTGGCTTTGCCCGGTCAGCTCCTGGACCGCGACGAGCTGCTGCTGGACCGACAGCAGCTCCGTCCGCACGTCGCCCCGCAGCTGGACGAGATACGCCTGCTGCGTGGCGAGCGCCTGCTGCACGGCGCGGATGGCGGCGAGGATCGAGTCCCGCTCCGCCGCCCGCGCCGCGTCACTGGTCGCCTGCGTAGCCTGCACCGCCTGGACCTGGAGCTCGACCTTCCGGACGTCGCCCTTGAGCGCGCATCCGGTGCCGAGCCCCAGGACCGCGGCTACCGCCAGGTACTGCCGCAACCGCGGGTCCTTACGACGGGCGGCGCAGC
>JAUYMC010000370.1 GCA_030699545.1 Gemmatimonadales bacterium
CGCTGGCGCAGGCGGTCCGCGAGCCGGAGTGGCTGCGGACGACCGGCGACAGCGCGCCCGAACTCGCCGAGGAGGCCGCGCGGGCTGCGACGGCGTACGCGGAGCTGATGCAGCTTCGCGCCGAGCTGCGCCGCGACGTTCGCCTTGATGCCGTCGTCGAGCTTGGCGACCGTATCGCCGAGCTGCTGACCAGCGCGCGGGCCCGGCTCGACGCCGTGCGCCGCCGCGCCGAAACCCTTTCACGGAGCGCGCCGTCGGTGCCCGTGCCCGTCTCGCCCCGGGCCACCCTCCCGCCGGCGGCGCGCTCCACCTTCTCCCCGGCCGCCAACGCGGCCACCCCCCCCGCCCCCCAGCCCGCCCCGCGGGGCGGCTCGGTCGATGGCGTCCCTCACGCCGACGTCGACCGGGTCGCCCCGCGGCGCCTCACGGGGGACGACGACTGCAACGACGCGCCGGGCGCCGGCGCGGGAGACGAAGACCGTGGACGGCTTCAACCAAGACATCATCGAAGTGGCCGAGATGACCGACAAGTTGGAGACGACGGTCCGCGCCTTGGCGACAAGGGCCGGACGTGGGCCGAAGGCGCTAGCGCTGAACGCGCTGGCCACGGACATGTGGAAACTACGGGCCGCGCTGATGGCCCTGAAGGACGGGGAGGTGCCGAACCTGTAGGCGCCAGTTCGACCCACCCCGCGGGCTCTCCCCCCGGTGAGCCCACCGGTCCCGACGGGGCCGCCGACTGCCCCCCGGCGGAAGTAGGGACCATTCATGCCCTCGTAGCTCAAGCGGTAGAGCAGCCGCCTCGTAAGCGGCCGGTCGCAGGTTCGACTCCTGCTGAGGGCTCAACGACTTCGGCCGGCACGTCCGGCCAACAGCACGCTCCCGGACCCTCGTTCACGGCGGGGCGGACGGGCTCCGTGGTCTGCACGAGGCAGGCGCGACCGGGCGCTTCCCCGGGCCGGGGTGAGAACCCCCGGGCGCTTCTGGCGGCGATGCGCTGCCACCCTGGGCCGCTTCACTGCTGGGCGCGGCCCGGGGAGACCATCGGCGCTGCGGCGTATGCCAGGGCGGGTGCGGAGCCCGCCGCGCTTCACGGCCCGCAGACGGGGACGAACGTCGATGAGGCACCGGTGCAGGCCGCGCCGGAGACCGTCGCGGGCGCGAGAGCGTCGGTGCGCGGCGGGTATGGGCGGCCCGAGACCACCGGAGAACCCCGTTGCTGTCGCCGGCACTTCCGCAGCGCTCCTCTTCGCCCCCGGCTTCTCCAGCACGACGCTGAAGGGAATGTCGGAGCACGCCAGGCCGGGGGCGTTTCATCTGCGGCGGGGCGGACCCGCCGCCGCGGGCTTGGCCTCGTCGGGGTCGGACAACCCATACGCGCCAGGTCCGCGTCTCCTTCGCCCCGGAGCACGTCAACCCCGAGCCGAGGAGGTGTGGGCAGGTGCCGACGTGGAACCATCAGCGCCGTAGCCGGGGCGGCGTTCTCTCGGGCCCTATGCCGCGTTGCCGCGCCGGGGGCCCGTTCCCGCGGCCCGCCCCACGACGCGAGGGCGGGGCCATGAGGGCGCCGACGTGCGACCGCAGCGCCGAGCGACTGCTGGCGCTGGTCCTGGCGGTAGCCCTTGTGGGTGCAACGCTCGCCGTCGTTGCAGCCGAGCTCGAGCACGATGGACTCGCCGTCGACCAGGGGGTCGGGGTCCCGGGCTGGCTCTGCTGGGACGACGTGGGGTGCGTTGAGGCCGTGCTGTTCTACGACGAGGTCAGCCATCGCTACGACGATCCGGACGCGCCGGTCGCCGGGGCTGACGAAACGAGACCCGCGGGTCGATCTCCGGCTGCGACGCCATCCACCCCGGACGAGACGGGGAAAGGAGCGTCGCCCGGGGGCGGCCCGTAGTGATGTAGCCCGCCCGGCCGCTGAGCGAGCGGCCGGGCGGGCGTGAGGTGCTGGTCTGGCGGCCATCTCTCGGCCGCTGAATGTCATGGATGGATGGCCGGCGCGCCGGGAACGGCGCGGACCGGTGGGGTGTGTCCGGGGAAAGCGTGGCCGATGTGACGCTGCGCGCGGTCCTCAGCGCGGCCTATTGCGCGCCTGGGGAGCTGTCCGCCAATGGCCTTCTGATGCTGGGGGCGATGACTACGTTCTGCGACATCGACGCTGGCCAGACCGAGTGTGCGCCGGGCACAGAGGCGCTACTGGGGCGCAGCCGCCTGTCGCGCTCGAGGGCGTACGCTGCTCTCGACGAGTTGCGCGGGCGCGGTGTCGTCAGCCGCAACGGCTTCGTCGATCGGCGCCGCGCATTCCGCATCGAGGTCGAGGCGATCCTCGCCCTGACTCCCGCCCACGGGACAGGTCAGCCCCGACTAGTCCCGCCCACGGGACTAGTCGACCCGACTAGTCCCGCCCACGGGACAGGGCAGCCCCGACTAGTCCCACCCACGGGACTAGTCGACCCGACTAGTCCCACCCACGGGACAGGTCAGCCCCGACTAGTCCCACCCACGGGACTAGTCGAGAATCCCCCCCCTGCACCCCCCCCTAATACACCAACTCCTCCCCCTCCCCCCGCGGGCGCGCGCGAGGACGAGAACCTGACGCAGGCGCCGGAACCGACGTCGCAGAAGGAGACCATCGAGGCGCTGCGGGGGCTGCTGGAGCGGCACAGCCCGCACCAGGTGCTGACACCCGCTGCGGATGCGGCGATCGGGCAGTGGGTCGGGATGGGCTGGCCGTGGCGGCGTGTCGCCTTCGGGGTCGCCGTCGCCGTGCAGGAGCTCGCCGGCGCCGACGGCAGGTTCCCGGACGAGCGGCACGCGCTGCGCTACGCCCGCCGGGCCATGGAGTGGGCGCAGGAGCACGAGTGGCTCCCGGGGGCCGAGCGGTCGGACAAGGGCTCGCCGACGGCGCCATCCCGACCCGCCCGTGGCCGGAGAGGCCCCGACAACCCCGCCGCCCGCATCACCCAGGCGTGGGCCGAGTTCCGCGACAACTGGGGCGATCCCGAGCCGGATCCGACGGCGGGCGAGGACGTGGACTGGGAAGCGTTGGCGCGAGGAGGTGACACGTGACCCCTCAGGAACTACAGCGAGCGGAGGCGACGCGCGATCGGTTGCGTGACGCCCAGGTAGCCGCCCTGCTGGGGGGGCCGCGCCCCCTTCGCGAGGGGCTGCGAGGTCTCGACGACATCCTCGCCGACATGGCCCGCGTCCGCGACGAGCGGCGCGCCGCGGCTCCGACGCAGCCGCCGGCCCCTCCGACGGTCTGGCCGTCGGCCTGGGGCGAGGAGCACGTGCTGTTGGGCACGGGGCCGGTGCGCCTCGACCACGCCAAGCTCGACCTGGTCCGCGCCACCCCGCGTGAGCCCTGGGCGTCGTGCGGCGCCTGCGCCGACGGCTGGGTGGAGACCATGGACGGCAACGGCACCCCCGCGGTGGGGCGCTGCCGATGCTACGGCCTGCGCGACCTCTGCGAGCGCTTCAACGCCGCGGAGCTCCCGGCGCCGGTGGTGCTCGACGACTGGAGGCTCGGTGCCATCGACTGGGCGGCGCTCGAGGCCGGGGATGGTCCGGGCGCGCCGTCGAAGGTGCTGGCTCGCGCCGAGGATGGCGCAGCGGCCTCGACGGTCCGTGCCGCAATTCACGCGATCCTCCGTGCCGGCCCCGGCCGACGTGGCTTGATCCTGCAGGGCCCGAACGGCACCGGAAAGAGCCACGTCGCGGCCGGCATCTCACGCCTGCGACTGGTCGCCGGCGAGCGCGTGGCGTGGGTCGCCTGGGCCGACTACCAGGCCCGCATCAAGGCCAGCTTCGACGCCCCGGGCCGGACCGAGGACGACGTGCGCCGCCGCTTCGTCGAGGCCGGCCTGCTGGTGCTCGAAGAGCTCGGCGGCCGGTGGACGGAGTGGGCCGGCCAGCAGGCCGAGGAGCTGATCTATCAGCGGCACGGCGCGGGCCGGACCACGATTGCGACCACGAACCTCACGCTGACGGAGGACCCCGACGACCGCGGCTGCCTGCTCGGCTACGTCGGCGCTCGGGCCTACTCGAGGCTGCTGGGCTCCTGCGACGTGGCGCTCATCCGCGGCCGCGACTGGCGCCGCCGGCACATGGCGCCGCCGGCTGGAGGCGCCCGATGAGCGGCCTGCCCCTCTTCGAGGCGGCCGGCCTCATCGTCGAGGCACACCGCCCCGAGCCCGCGCCTCGGGACGAGTCCGAGACGGAGGCCGGGTACACGCGGCTGCTCGACGAGCGGGTCGCAGTCCGGTCCCGTCTGCTCGTCCTGGCCCGCAAGGGGCCGGACGGCCAGCCCCGGACGTTGTGCCGGGCGGGCGTGCTGCTGCGCGACCATGGCGACCGGGCCCGCATGGAGTCGCGGCGGCTGCTCGAGGCGGAGCCCGCGGGCTGGGTGCGCATCGGGGGCGAGGTCGACGAGCTGCTGGCGCGGGCCGGCGTCCCCGAGGGGGAGCAGGCCGATCTGTGGAGCCTCGGATGACACTCGGCGAACTGCTCGAGATCCTCGGCGCGGCAGCGTGCGCGACCGATAGCGGCCGGCCGCGCTGCCCGCTGTGCGGTCGATGGGCGAGGCCCGAGGACGTGGGGCAGATCGGCGGACGGTTTGAGTCCCCGAACGGCGTGGACAACGACTGCGACGGAGGGATCGACGTGGACAGCAAGACCGACGGCAAGCGGCGCTGCGGCCGGCCGGGCCGCGACTGGAGCAAGGTGCCGCTGGGACAGAAGCCCGAGCGAGATATCGCGGCCGAGCTTGGGGTGCCGCTGGGCACCGTGCTGACCGCGCTGCGGCGGCGGGCGATCACGCGCTACCGGCCGGAGCCCGAGGCG
>JAUYMC010000373.1 GCA_030699545.1 Gemmatimonadales bacterium
CGCCACCGCCGCCGCCGAGCGTCGTCAACATCGTCGAGATCCACTACGACAACAGCGGCACCGATGCGGGTGAGGCGATCGAGATCGAGGGGCCGGCGGGGACCGACCTCACCGGCTGGAGTCTCGTCCTGTACAACGGCAGCAATCGCCAGCGCTACGACACCGACGTGCTGAGCGGCGCGATCTCGGCCGCGTGCGCGCCGCGCGGCGTCTTCGTGCTCGATTACCCGGTGAACGGGATTCAGAACGGCAGTCCCGATGCCGTCGCGCTGGTGGACGCCGGCGGGACCGTCGTGGAATTCCTCTCGTATGAAGGCACGCTCACCGCCGCCGATGGGCCCGCCGCCGGGCTGCTGTCCACCGACATCGGCGTCGCCGAATCGCCCTCGGAGCCGTTGGGACGCTCGCTGCAGAAGGATGCCGCCGGCTGGTACGGACCGGCGACCGCGAGCTTCGGCGCCTGCAACGTGCGGCCGCTGCCGCCCGGGAACACGATCGTCGTCTTCGGGCGCAGCAGCGGCGATCCGCCGCTCCCGGTGGGATTTCAGGATCAGCTGTTCGCCACGCTGGTCGACGGCGGCGGCAACGCGGTCCCCACGACGATCACGTGGTCGATCGAGACGCCGGCGACGGCGAGCATCGATCAGGACGGCGTGCTGACCGCCCTGAGCGCCGGCACGATGACGGCGCGGGCAACTGCGGGCGAGGGCACGACGGTCACGTTCTCGCTGCAGGCGGCGACCGCGACGGCGAGCGCGACGGCGTCCTACCGGGGGAACGCCGAGTTCGGCGAGCCGGCCGACGCCGACGCGAGCGACGATTTTCTCGTGCGCCGGGATCAGTACACCGCGTCGTACAGCGTCACGCGCGGCACGCCGAACTGGGTGAGCTACAACCTCGAGGCGTCGCATTTCGGGCCGGAGGATCGGTGCGACTGCTTCACGTTCGACCCGGCGCTGCCGGCGGCGTTTCCCCGCTACACGACCGCGGACTACACCGGCGCGGGCGACTTCCACGGATACCGCATCGACCGCGGCCACCTGGCGCGGTCGTTCGACCGCACAGCCGGCACGCTCGACAACGCGACCACCTTCTATTTCACGAACATCATCCCGCAGGCGGCCGACGTGAATCAGGGCCCCTGGGCCGCGCTGGAGAATTATCTGGGTAATCTGGCGCGATTCGACGATCGCGAGGTCTACATCGTCGCCGGCGTCGCCGGCAGCAAGGGCAGCGTGAAGGACGAGGGCCTCATCACCATCCCGGCGAGCGTCTGGAAGGTCGCCCTGGTCCTCCCGCGCGACCGCGGGTTGCCGGATGTCGACAGCTACGACGATGTGGACGTCGTGGCGGTGATCATGCCCAACGATCCCGGCGTCTTCAGCGCACCCTGGGAAACGTTCTCCACGACCGTGGACGCGGTCGAGGCGGCGAGCGGCTACGACCTCTTGGCGCTGCTCTCAGACGACGTCGAGATCCTCGTCGAGAGCGGCATCGCCGACGTCGCGCGGCTCGTCGATCAGCTCGTGGCGGACGGCCGGCTGAACGGCGGCACCGGCGCGTCGCTCAAGGCGACGCTGCGTGCGGCGGCGGTCCAGATCGATCGCGGCAACGTGGCGACGGCCACGAAGCAGGTAACCGCGTTCCTGCACGCGCTCGACGCACTCGTGCGCTCGCGTCGGCTCAGTGCGGCCGATGCGGCGCCGCTGCAGGCGGCGGTGACCGCGGTGATCGAGGCGGCGGCGGCGGGGGAGCCGTGAGCGACCTGCGCTACCCGATCGGGCGGTTCAGTCCGGTCGCGACGCTGTCACCGGCGGAGCGGAGCGCGTGCATCGAGCAGATCGCCACCGCTCCGGCGTTGTTCCGGGATGCCGTGGCGGGGCTCAGCGCTGCGCAGCTCGATACGCCGTATCGGCCGGGCGGGTGGACGGTCCGGCAGGTGGCGCACCATCTGCCGGACAGCCACCTGAACGCCTACATCCGGTTCAAGCTCGGGCTCACCGAGAACTCACCGGCCGTCAAGACGTATGAAGAGAAGGACTGGGCGGTCACCCCCGAGACGCGGGCGCCGATCGGGATGTCGCTCGATCTGCTGACGGCCCTGCATGCGCGGTGGGTGACGTTGCTCCGGGCGATGTCGGCGAGTGATTTCGCCCGCACCATCACGCATCCGGAATGGGGGACGCCGACGCTCGACACGATTCTGGCGCTCTACGCCTGGCATGGGCGCCATCACACGGCGCACGTGACCGCGCTGCGCCAGCGGGAGCAATGGTAGCATGCTGGATTTCGAAAGCGACGATCTCGACGAAGAGTTTCCCCTCGGCGACGGGTCGACCGAGACGGAAGCGGTCGTGATCTGTCCCTACTGCGGCGAGCCCAACGATATCGGGCTCGATGCGGGCGGCGGATCCGTCCAGGACTACGTGGAGGACTGCCAGGTCTGCTGCCGGCCGTGGCGCGTCACCGTCTCGTACGACGACCAGGGCAACGCGGACGTGTCCGCCGCACCGCTCGACGACTAGGCGCTAGCGCAGCGCGGCCTCGAAGCGCCGCGACACCTCATTCCAATTCACGACGTTCCACCACGCCGTCACGTAATCGGGCCGGCGGTTCTGGTATTTCAGATAGTAGGCGTGCTCCCACACGTCGAGGCCGAGGATCGGGATCTTGCCGTCCATGAGCGGACTGTCCTGGTTGGGACGTCCCGCCACCTCCAGCTTTCCGCCCGCCACGGTGAGCCACGCCCAGCCGCTGCCGAACTGCGAGGTCGCGGCGGCCGCAAACCGCTCCTTGAACGTGTCAAACCCGCCGAATGTGCGGTCGAGCGCTTCGCCGAGCGCGCCTCCCCCTCCCGGCGCGCCGCCGGTGCCTGCGGGCGCGAGCACGGTCCAGAAGAGCGAATGATTGTGATGGCCGCCGCCGTTGTTGCGGACGGTGGTGCGAATGTCGTCGGGGATCGAGGCGAGGTCGCGGAGCAGCTCGTCGAGACTGCGCGTGAACAGGTCGGGATGCTTCTCGAGCGCGTTGTTGAGATTGGTGATGTAGGCCTGATGGTGCTTGCCGTGGTGGATCTGCATCGTCTGCGCGTCGATATGCGGCTCGAGCGCGGAGAACTCGTAGGGAAGCGGGGGCAGCGTGTGGCGCGTCTGGCTGCCGGCCGCCGGGCGCTGGGTCTTTACCGGAGTCATGGTCGTGCTTCCTTGGCGGATGTGCCTGTCAAACCCCGGAGCGCGCGTTGCGGTTCCCGGCCCGTCGCATATCTTGGGCGCGCGGCACTAGGGTCGCGTCCCTCTCCCGGAGGCGTTCGTGGCGGAATTTCTGCTGCGCTGGGTGCATCTGCTGGCTGGCATCACGTGGATCGGCCTGTTGTACTACTTCAATTTCGTGCAGGGCCCCTTCTTTGCGGAAGCGGACGCCTCCACCAAGAGCGCCGCGACCCAGAAGCTCGTGCCGCGCGCGTTGTGGTGGTTCCGTTGGGCCGCCATGTTCACCTTTCTCTCGGGCGTCTTGATCATCGGCAAGCGGCTGGGGGAGTCAACCCTCGGCGCGGCCGCCTGGTCCACGCCGTGGGCCGTCACGATCCTGTCAGGCGGCCTCCTCGGCACGCTGATGTTCCTGAACGTCTGGCTCGTGATCTGGCCCAAGCAGAAGATCGTCATCGCCTCGGCGGTCGCCGCCGCGGGGGGCGGGCAGGCGAATCCCGCCGCCGCCGCCGCCGGCCGCCGCGCGTTCCTCGCATCGCGCACCAACGTCGTCTTGTCGGTCCCGATGGTGTTCTTCATGGCCGCGGCGACGCACCTCCCGCCGACCCGGGTGACGAACCTGACGGGCTACTGGGCGGGCATCCTGCTCCTCGCGGCGCTGCTCCAGATCAACGCGCTGAGGGCGACGAC
>JAUYMC010000374.1 GCA_030699545.1 Gemmatimonadales bacterium
GTACTCGGTGCGGCACGCGCTTCGCGCCACCGTGGAGGCGCTTCCCGCGCTGTTCATGCCGATCATCCTCCTCGGGGGAGTGCTCGGCGGATTGTTCACGCCCACCGAGGCGGCGGCCGTGTCCGTCGTCTACGGACTGCTCGTCGGGTTCTTCGTGTACCGCGAGCTGCGGCTCGACAACGTCCTGGAGCTGCTCCGCCTGACCGCGTACCGGACCTCGCTCGTGGTCATCATCCTCGCGTCGACCACGCTGCTCGGCTACGTGCTCGCGCTCGAGCAGATCCCCACGAAGGTCAGCGAGGCGCTGCTGCAGCTGAGCAGCTCGCCGTGGGTCCTGCTGCTCCTCATCAACGTGTTCCTGCTCTTCGTCGGCTGCTTCATCGACGCGTCGGCGGCCATCCTGATCCTCGCGCCGATCCTCGTCCCGATCGTCGCCGAGGTCGGCATCTCCCCGGTGCACTTCGGGGTGATCATGGTCCTGAACCTGATGGTCGGCCTGCTGACCCCGCCCGTCGGCGGTCTCCTGTACATCGTGTCCGAGGTCGCGCAGATGCGCTTCGAGGTCCTGGTCAAGGCGGTGCTGCCGTTCCTGCTGCCGCTCCTGGTCAGCCTCGCGCTGGTGACCTACATCCCCTGGCTCACGCTGTGGCTGCCGTCGGTCTTCGGACTCGGCACGTAACGGCGTCCGACCAGGCCCCAAGGAGCCCACGTCCATGCGTGACAGCAAGCGCCTCGCAGCGCAGTACCTGACGATGCGCCGGATCCGCGCGTTCGAGGATCGGGCGGAGACGATGGCGCGCGACGGCAAGGTGACGGGCGCGGTCCACGCGTCGGTCGGACAGGAAGGCATCGCGGTCGGCGTCTGCGCCAATCTCCTGCCGTCCGACAAGATCACGACGACCCACCGTGGCCACGGCCACTGCATCGCGAAGGGGACGAGCCCGCGCGCGATGATGCTGGAGCTCTTCGGCAAGGCGGGCGGCACGTCGGGCGGCAAGGGCGGCTCGATGCACATCGCCGACTTCTCGGTCGGCATGCTGGGCGCGAACGGCGTGGTGGCCGACGGCCTCCCGATCGCGGTGGGCGCCGCGCAGGGCGAGAAGCTCCTCGGGCGCGACACCGTCGTCTGCTGCTTCTTCGGCGACGGCGCGACGAACCGCGGCCCGTTCATGGAAGCGCTGAACTGGGCGGCCGTCTACAGGCTGCCCGTGCTCTTCGTGTGCGAGAACAACTCGTACGCGTCCACGACTCGCACGGAGACGGTGACCGCGGGACCGGGACCGAGCGCCCGCGCCGAGAGCCTCGGAGTCCCGGCGTTCAGCGTGGATGGCAACGACGTCGCCGCCGTCGACGAGCTCGCGGGCCGACTCGTGCGCGAGATCCGCGCGGGCGCGGGGCCGAAGTTCATCGAAGCGCGCACGTATCGTCTGCACGGCCACACCGCGGCGGACGCCGGCGCGTACCGCGACGCGAGGGAAGTGGAGGAGCGCTGGACCAGCGATCCGATCGCGCGCTGCGCGGCCGAGCTCCGGCGCCTCGGCGTGCCGGACAGCGACATCACAGCGATGGACGAGGCCGCGGAGCGCGAGATGGCCGACGCGGTGGCGATCGCGCTCGCCGCGCCGTGGCCGGACCCGCGCACGGCATTCACCGACGTGCAGGATGTGGGAGCGCCGGTATGAGCCAGCTCACGTACGCTCAGGCCGCGATGGCGGGTCTGTCCGAGGAGATGCGACGCGATCCGCGCGTGTGGGCGCTCGGCGAAGACCTCGGCCGGGGGGGGGTCTTCGGTCAGTACCGCGGCCTGCAGCAGGAGTTCGGCCCGCAGCGCGTCGTCGACACGCCGATCTCGGAGTCGACGATCATGGGCGCCGCCGTCGGCGCCGCGATGGTCGGCACGCGGCCGGTCGTCGAGCTCCGGTTCGCCGACTTCGCGCTCTGCGCCGTCGACGAGATGGTGAACCAGGCGGCGAAGGCGCGGTTCATGTTCGGCGGCCAGGCGCGCGTCCCGGTGACGATCCGCCAGCCCGTCGGCATGTGGCGCTCGTCGGCCGCGCAGCACTCGCAGTCGCTGGAGGCGTGGTACGTGCACATTCCCGGGCTGGTCGTCGTCATGCCCGCGACGCCGGCCGACAACAAGGGCCTGCTCAAGGCGTCGATCCGGTGCGACGACCCGGTCATCTACATGGAGCACAAGGATCTGTGGGGCCTGACGGGCGAGGTGCCCGACGACGCCGACGTCACGGTGCCGCTGGGCCAGGCGCGCATCGCGCGCGACGGTGCGGACGTCACGGTCGTCACGTGGTCGAAGATGGTGCACGTGTCGCTGTCCGCCGCGGCGGAGCTGGCGAAGCGCGGCCTGTCGGTCGAGGTCGTCGACCTGCGAACGCTGTGGCCCTGGGACAGGACCGCGGTGCTGTCCTCGGTCGCGAAGACGGGGCGACTGATCGTCGTGCAGGAAGCGGTGCTCACGTGCGGCTTCGGCGCGGAGGTCGCGGCCACGGTGGCCGAGGAGATGGGCGGGCAGCTCAAGGCGCCGGTGAAGCGGCTGGGATCTCCCCGCGCCCCGATCTCCTACTCCCGGCCGCTCGAAGATCGGGTCCGCGTGACCGTGGACCACATCGTCGACGCGGCGCTGACGCTCGCGCGAGCATGATCCCGCGACGACCGGTCGATTCGCGAGGACCTCGAGGGAGGACCACATGGCGCAACTGGTGAGCGGGAAAGTCATCCTGGTGTCCGGCGGCGGCTCGATCGGCCCGGGCTGGGGCAACGGCAAGGCGAGCGCCGTGCTCTACGCGCGCGAAGGCGCGCGCGTGTTCGCCGTCGACAAGAACACGGACGCGGCGGCCGAGACCGCGGAGATCATCCGGGCCGAAGGCTTCGAGTGCGTCACGTGGACGGCCGACGTGACGGACGCGCGAGCCGTCGCGCAGATGGTGCAGGCGTGCGTGTCGCGGTTCGGCCGCATCGACGTCCTGCACAACAACGTCGGCATCGGCGGTCGCGGGGGACCGGTCGAGACGAGTGAGGAGCTGTGGGACCGGATCATGACCGTCAACGTCAAGAGCATGTTCCTGACGTGCAAGCACGTCATCCCGGTCATGCTGGCGAACGGCGGCGGCTCGATCGTCAACATCTCGTCGCTGTCCGGCGTCCGCGCGCTGCGCCCGGAAGTCGCGTACGCCGCGTCGAAGGCCGCGGTGAACGGGCTCACCGTCAACATCGCGATGCAGTACGCGTCGCAGAACATCCGGTGCAACGCCGTCCTTCCCGGGCTGATGAACACGCCGCTCGTCGCCGTGACCCTCGCCGGGTCCCTTCCCGAGGCCGAGCGCGACACGATCATGCGGGAGCGGGATGCGCTGTCGCCGACCGGAGCCATGGGCACCGGCTGGGACGTGGCGCACGCGGCGCTCTTCTTCGCATCGGACCAGTCGAGGTACGTGAACGGCTCGGTGTTCCTCGTCGACGCCGGCCTGAGTAACCGCGTCGGGTAGGAGCGTGTGGGAGATCGAGGAGCGCCCCGGGGTTCCCCGGGCGCTTCCGGGGGCTGGGGGTCTGGGGGCCACTGTGGGGCATCCAGTGTCAGGAGGGAGAACGACGTGACCGAGAACGCCACCCGGAGGCTCACCGGCGGCCGTGCCCTCGCCGAGATGCTGAAGCTGCACGATGCCGGTCCGATGTTCGGCATGGGCGGCTTCCAGCTCCTGCCGTTCTACCACGCGATGCTGGATGTCGGGCTCACGCACACGCTCGTGAACGACGAGCGGTGCGGGGCGTTCGCGGCCGACGCGTGGGCGCGCATCACGGGCCGCCCCGGCATCTGCGACGGCACGCTCGGACCGGGCGCGACGAACCTTGTGACCGGCCTGGTGGAATCGCTGAACGCCGGCGTGCCGATCATCGCGATCACGGGCAACAGCAACCGCGACCACTCCTGGAAGAACATGACGCAGGAGGCACGGCAGACGGAGATCCTGGCGCCCGCCGTCAAGGCGCTGATCCGCGTGGAGCGGATCCACCGTGTGCCCGAGCTCGTGCGCCGGGCCT
Source organism: Gemmatimonadales bacterium (assembly GCA_030699545.1). Classification (GTDB taxonomy): domain Bacteria; phylum Gemmatimonadota; class Gemmatimonadetes; order Gemmatimonadales; family GWC2-71-9; genus 20CM-2-65-7. The sequence continues at coordinate 4,054 of JAUYMC010000374.1, forward strand.
ACGAGATCGCGACCTCCGGGCGCCCGGGCCCGGTCGTGCTGGACGTGCCGGAGGACGTCGCGCACGGCGAGCACGGCTTCCCGGTCGAGGACCTGCGCGCGGACGACACCGCGAAGGCGATCCCGGCGCGCCGGATCCGTCCCGACGCGACGGACATCACGCGCGCGGCGGCGCTGCTCCGTGGCGCCCGGCGGCCCGTCGTCCTCGCGGGCGGCGGCGTCCATCTCTCTCGCGCGCACGACACGCTCACCGCATTCGCGGAGACGTTCAGCATCCCCGTCGCGCACACGATGTCCGGGAAGGGCGCGATCGCCTGCACGCATCCGCTGTCGCTCGGTGTGTTCGGCCGCTACGATCGCATCGCGAACGGCGTGCTCGCCGGCGCGGACTGCGTGCTCGTCGTCGGCTGCAAGCTGGGCGAGATCGCGACAAAGCGCTACACGCTGCCGCCGAGGGACGTCCCGCTCATCCATCTCGAGATCGTCGCCGAGGAGATCGGGCGCTGTGCGACGGCCGACGTCGCGCTGTGGGGCGATGCGGCCGCCGGCATCGCCGACCTGCACGCCGAGCTGTCGTCCACCGCGGCGCAGGCGAGGCAGGCCCGTGCGGAGTTCGCACGGGAGTGCGCCGGCAAGATGCGGGAGTGGCGCGAGGGCGTGATGCCGCGCCTGACGTCGGACGAGGTGCCCGTCAACATGGCGCGGCTCTGCCACGAGCTGAACAACGTGATGCCGGAGGACGGCATCCTGGTGGCCGATGGCGGCTTCGCCGGCCACTGGACCGGGCTGCTCTACGACACCAAGCGGGCCGGGCGCGGCTTCGTGCCGAACCGCGGATTCGCGTCGATCGGCTACGGGCTGCCCGGCGCGATGGGTGCGCAGCTCGCGGCGCCGCGTCGGCCGGTGATCAGCCTGACCGGCGATGCGGGGCTCAACATGATGATCGGCGAGCTCGAGACGGCGAGGCGCGTCGGCACGCCGTTCACGCTCGTCGTCGTGAACAACGCCGCGTCCGGCTACGTGAAGGCGCTCCAACAGGCGCTCTTCGGCGGCCACTTCCAGTCGAGCGAGCTGAGCGAGCTGAACTACGCGGACATCGCGCGGGCGTACGGGTGCCAGGGGATCCGGGTCGAGGAGCCGGGCGCGCTCGCTCCCGCGCTCCGCGCGGGGCTCGCCGAGCGCCGCAGGCCGACGGTCGTCGACGTCGTTGTCACGCGGGACCCGAAGAAGATGCTGCCCGGCGTGGACAACCGCGCGGTGCAGGTGAAGCAGGGCGACCGGATCGCGTGACGCGGCGGCTCGCGTCGCGGACCGAAACGTACACAGGAGGCTCCGATGGGTGAGGCAGGACAGCCGGGAGTGATGACGGTCGACACGATCACGAAGCTCGACGAGACGCACCGAGGTCAGGTCGTCATCGCCGCGTCGCACGGCGGCGAATACGCCGGGTACTGTGCGGCCAAGGGCCACGTACGGGCCAGCATCTTCAACGACGCGGGCGTGGGCAAGGACCGCGCGGGGCTCGGCTCGCTCCGCTACCTGGACGGCTTGCGCATCGCCGCGGCCACGGCCAGCCACATGTCGTCCCGCATCGGCGACGGCGCCGACATGCGCGAGCACGGGATCGTGAGCTTCGTGAACGAGACGGCGGCGCGTGTCGGCTGCGCGCCGGGACAGTCGGTGCTCGAGTGCGCGAGAAAGATGCTCGCGGCGCCCGTGTCCGACGTACCCGTCCCAGTGCACGCGGAGTCGCGCTTCGTGGTCCGCGACACGCCGGGCCAGCCGCGGGTCGTCGTCATGGACTCCGCCTCGCTCATCGAGCCGGGCGACGCCGGGTGCATCGTCATCACCGCCTCTCACGGCGCGCTGCTGGCGGGCAATCCGGACAAGGCGATCGGTCCGGACGTCGCCGCCGCCGTGTTCTCCGACGCCGGCATCGGCAAGGACCGGGCCGCGGTCAGCCGACTTCCGGTGCTGGATCGCCGCGGGATCGCCGCGGGGACGGTGTCGGCCGACAGCGCGCGGATCGGCGACGGCCGGTCCGTCTACGACGAGGGTGTGCTGTCGCACGTCAACCAGACAGCGACGGCGATGGGCATCAAGGCCGGGATGACGACGCGAGAGTTCGTCGATCGTGTGACGGCGGCACGCCGCGGCTGACGCTCCCCGCGCCCGGAGGCCACTCGCGAGGCCCCACCATACATAGCGGCTCTTTAGCTTGATCACGTGGAACTTGTCGAAGGTGGCTATCCAGCCACACCAAACAGCGAGGAGCCAGAAATCCCCTTGACTCCCGGCGCGCCCTGGCGCGCAACTGGCGCTATCTGTCGGAGCCTCGCGCCAGGACGGCGCTCGACCCAGCCGACCCAACGGAGGAAACTCATGGCCAAGCGGTTCTTCGGCATCTCCCCGCTCGTCTGTCTCACCACCCTCGCCGCCGGGCTACTCGCCGGCGCCCCCGCCCAGGCCCAGCAGCCCATCAAGATCGGCTGGCTCTCCTCCCTGACCGGCCCGCTCTCTTCTGCTGCCATCGCCGAGAACCAGGGGGTGCAGTTCGCGGTGGAGGAGATCAACAAGGCAGGCGGCGTGCTCGGCCGAAAGATCGAGCTGATCACCCGCGACACCGCGAGCGATCCGACCAAGTCGGTCAACTTCGCCCAGCAGCTCGCCTTCAGCGAGAAGGTCGACTTCATCATCGGCCCGGTGAACTCGGGTGAGGCGCTGCCCGCCATCCCGGTGATCGCCCGCGCCGGCATTCCGAACCTGATCATCGGGACGCTGGACGAGCTCACCGACGCCCAGAAATACCCCCGCGCCTTCCGCGTCATCAACACCAACACCCAGTGGATCACCGGTGCCCAGGGCTACGCCCTCGATGTGCTCAAGCGCAGGAAGGTCGCGCTGTTCGGCGACACGACGGGCTACGGCACCGCCACCCAGAGGCAAGCCGCCAGCTTCCTCGAGAAGGCCGGCATCAAGCCCGCCTACCAGGTGCTGCTCGACCCTAACAAGGCCGACCTCACCGACGACATGAACAAGGCCAAAGCTGCCGGGGCTGATGTGATCATGCCCTGGTCGGCGGCGACCGGGCTCCTGGCCCGCATCCTCAACGCCCGCGGCGACATGAAGTGGGACGTGCCGGTGGTCGGCCACCCCGCGGTGATGGCGCTGCCGATCAAGAAGCTCCTGACCAAGCCGGAGTACTGGGACAACGTGTACGCCGCCGGCTACAAGAGCACGACGTATGACGCGAGCGGCAAGGTGCCCCAGCGCACCCAGGCGCTCGTGGACGCCATCCGGCCCAAGCTGGGCGGCGAGATCGACTTCACCTTCTGGTGGGTGGCGCTCGGCTACGACTGCGTGCACGTCATCGCCCACGCGGTGAAGACGGGGGGCTCGACCGACCCCGCGGCCCTGCAGAAGGCGCTCGAGACCACGCCCTATGCCGGTGTGTACGGCAACTACCGCTGGAGCGCCACCAACCACAACGGCTTCCCAGACGGCGACATCGTGGTGAACCGGGCCAACTCCTTCAAGGAGGGGAGCTTCGCGATCGCGCCCGGAGCCAGGTAGGCCGGGCGGAGCCGCCGCCGCATGCTGATCGTCCTGGTCACGGGGCTGGCCATCGGCAGCCTCTACGCCATGATGGGCCTCGTGTACAACGTCATGTACTCGACGTCGAAGGTGCTCAGCATGACGACCGGTCACCTCGCCATGCTGGGCGCCGTCTTCGGCGCCTGGTTCATGGGCGGGCTGGGCTGGCCGATCTGGCTCGGCCTGCCCGCCGCCGCCGCGGTGGGGGCGGCCTTCGGCCTCCTCACCGACGTGGTGGCCATCCGCCGGGTCATCACGCGCAGCAACGAGCACCTCTGGCTGCTCAGCACGCTCGCCGTCGCCACCATGGTGCAGCAGGCGGTGGGGCTCTGGTGGGGGACGGAGCCGCGGCCCTTCCCGCGCCTCGTCCCCCAGGATCCGGCGGGCGCCCTCGACCAGAAGTACTGGCTGCCCATCGTTCTCGTTCTCCTCATGGCCGCCGGGCTCGGCCTCTTCTATCGCAAGACGATGTTCGGGAAGGTCTTCGTCGCGATGTCCGAGGACGCCTTTGCCGCGCGCGCCCGCGGCATCGCCACCAACCGCGTCCGGGCCATGAGCTACGTCATCTCCGGCGCGCTCGGCGCGGTGGCGGGCTTCGCCACCGGGCAGCTCACCTACGCGTTCTTTGCCGTCGGCACCCTCCTCACCCTCAACGGCTTCGTCGCCCTCGCCGTGGGCGGGCTCGGCTCGAACATGGGCGCGCTCGTCGGCGGCTGGGCGCTCGGCATCATCAGCATGGTGGCCAGCCACTACTTCGGCGGCGAGTACCAGCAGACCATCGCCATCGGGTTGTTGATGTTGGCCCTGCTGGTCCGGCCGCAGGGCATCTTCGGGACGCGGCAGGTCCGGGCGGTATGACGGCATCCTCGCCCTGGCGGGGCGCTCTCCCGCGCCTGGCGGGCGGGCTGGCCCTCATCCTGCTGCCGCTGGTGGTGTCCAACCAGTACCACCTGCACCTCGCGAGCCTGATCGGCGCCTTCTGGATCCTGGTGGCCGGGCTCAACCTCGTGGTGGGCTACACCGGACAGCTCTCGGTGGGACACGTCGGGTTGCTGGCGATCGGCTCCTATACCTTCGCCATTCTCGCCGGCAAGCACGGCTGGGACCCCATCCTGACCACCGTCGTCGCCGGCCTCGTCTGCGGGCTCTGCGGCTTCCTGGTCGGCCTGCCCTCGCTACGGCTCCCCGAGTTCTACTTCGCGATGTCCACCCTGGCCTTCGGGCTCATCGTGACCGAGCTGGCGGTGGCGCGCACCGAGTTGACGGGCGGCGGCGTGGGCCTGCCCGCGCCGTTCTTCCCCGGGCCGCTCGGCACGCCGTCGGGCTTCTACTGGCTCATCCTTGCCGCGGCGGGCCTCGTCACCTGGCTCACCTGGAACGTGACGCGCTTCATGTGGGGGCGGAGCCTGGTGGCCATCCGCGACAGCCCCGTGGCGGCGGCCTCGGTCGGCGTGCCCGTCTTCCGCGCCAAGCTCACCGTGTTCGTCTTCAGCGGGGTGACGGCCGGCGTGGCGGGGGCGCTCTTCAGCTCGCTCCAGAGCTACATCACGCCGGACACGTTCCACTTCGAGCTGAGCCTGTTCTTCTTCGTCTCGATCATCATCGGCGGCCGCGGGAGCATCCTCGGGCCCTTCGTCGGCACCGCCGTCCTCACGGCGCTGCCCGAGCTGGTGGCGCCGCTCGCCAAGCTCGGCACCTTCTTCTACGGGCTGCTCCTGCTCCTCGTGGTGCTGCTGGTCCCCGAGGGTGTGGGCCGGCTCGTGCAGCGCGTGATCGCGGCGCTCCGGCCCCCCGTTGTGGAGCACCATGCCATCCGCCCCGACCTCGACCGGCTGCGTGCTGCGCTGCGCGCGGGGGCCCGGCGGTGATCCGCGCCGGCGGCGTGGTGCTGCGGGCGGTCGGCGTCACCAAGGAGTTCGGCGGCCTGCGCGCGCTGGACGGGGTCTCGCTCGACCTGCGCCCCGGCGAGGTGCACGGGCTCATCGGCCCCAACGGCAGCGGCAAGACCACCCTCCTCAACCTGCTCTCGGGATACTACGAGGCCGACGCGGGCCACGTGCTGCTGGACGACCTCGACCTGTCGCGCGAGCCTGTGCAGTGCCGCGCCGCCCTCGGTGTGGCCCGTACCTTTCAGACGCCGCGGCTCCTGGGCTCGCTGTCCGTCCTCGACAACGCCATGCTGGGCGGGTGGCCCGACGTGGGCGCCAGCTTCGTCGGCACGGCGCTGGCCCTGCCGCGAGCCCGGCGCGAGGAGACGGAGATCCGCGAGCGCGCCCGGGCCCTGCTCGAGGGCCTGGGCCTGGGCTATGCGCTCGACCGGCGCGCCAACCTGCTCGAGCATGCCGAGCAGCGCTTCCTCGAGATCGGGCGGGCCCTGGTCCTCCGCCCGCGCTTCCTCATGCTGGACGAGCCGGCCGCCGGCCTCACCATCGCGGAGATCGACTACCTGGGCGAGATCATCGGCGTCATCCGCGAGTCGGGGGTCGGCGTCCTCCTGGTCGAGCACCACACGGACTTCGTCTTCCGGACCTGCGACCGCGTCACCACCCTCGATCTCGGCCGGATGATCGCCCACGGTACGCCCGAGGAGGTCCGCAAGGACCCCGAGGTGGTGCGCGTGTACCTGGGGACCTGAGCGGGTGGCGGAGCGCACGGCGGCGCAGCCCCTGCTCACCGTGAGCGACCTCGAGGTCGCCTACGGCAAGGCGGTGGTTGTCCACGGCGTGGGCTTCGAGGTGCGCCAGGGCGAGTTCGTGGTGCTGCTGGGGCGGAACGGCGCCGGCAAGAGCACCACGCTCCACGCCGTCTCCGGGCTCATTCCCAAGCGCGCGGGCCGCGTGATCTTCGACGGCCACGACATCACCCGGGCCACCGCGCGCGACATCGTCCAGGCCGGGCTGGCGCAGGTGCTCCAGGGCCACCGGATCTTTACCTCGCTCACCGTGGAGGACAATCTCCTCCTCGGCACCTATGTCGCCCGGCAGGGCGACGAGCGGCAGCGCCTGGAGGAGATCTACGCGCTCTTCCCCGAGGTGGCGGAGCGGCGGCGCGAGCTCGCCTCTCGGCTCTCCGGCGGGCAGCAGCAGATCCTGGCCGTGGCCCAGGGCGTGATCGGCCGCCCGAAGCTCCTGGTCCTCGACGAGCCCTCGACGGGGCTCGCCCCGCTCATCATCGACCGCATCCTGGAGGTGGCCTCGTCGCTCTGCAAGAGCGGGCTCGCCATCCTGCTGGTGGAGCAGCTGGTCGACAAGGCGCTGCGCCACGCCCACTACGGCTACCTGATCGAGACGGGGCGCGTGGCGGCGGGAGCGACGACGGGCGAGCTCGCCGGGAGCGCGATCCTCGAGCAGATCTACCTCGGGCACCACGCTCCCGGCGAGGCGGCGGCCGGGGGCTAGGTGGCGCGGTACCTGGCGACGACCGTGGGGTCGGGGTCGTGGCCGAGCCCGGGCCCCTGGGGCACGCGCATCTCGCCGCCCTGGGGGTCGGTGGCGTCGCCGAAGAGGCTGGCCTCGAGGTCGACGTAGAGCCGCTCGAAGAGCGAGGAGGGCGGATACGCGGCCAGGAGATGCAGGGTGGCGAGCAGCCCCGGCCCGAAGTAGGGCGCGTGGGGCACCACGGTGACGTTGTGGGCGTCGGCCAGGGTCATGATCTTGCGCAGCTCGGTGATGCCGCCGATCTTGGTGACACTCGGCTGGGCGAAGGTGACCGCCCCGGCGGAGAACATGTGATGGAAGTCCATGGCGCTGCCCGCGTTCTCGCCCGCGGCGATGGGGATGCCGCTGGCGCGTCCTACCTCGGCCAGCCCCGCGTAGTTCTCGGGCGGCCACACGGGCTCCTCGAGCCAGTAGAGGTTGTAGGGCTGCACCGCGCGGGCGATCTCCTTGGCCTCGCGCACCGTCCACGGGCAATTCGCGTCCATGGTCAGCGCGATGTCGGGGCCGGCCGCCTCGCGCGCCGCCCCCACCGCGCTCGGCGTGACCTCGTGGAGCTTCACGTAGCGGTAGCCGCGGCCCACCGCCTCAGCGGTGATCTTGCGCACGAGCGCGTCGTCGGCGTAGCGCATGAGGCTGGCGTAGGCCGGCACCTGCGCCCGCGCCGCGCCGCCCAGCAGCCGGTAGAGCGGCAGGCCGGCGGCCTTGCCCGCGATGTCCCAGAGGGCGATGTCGAGCCCCGAGATGGCGTAGATCACCGACCCGTTCCGGCCGAAATTGTGGGTTTTCTTCTGCAGGTCGTGGTTGAGGCCGGCGATGTCGGTGGCGTCGCGGCCGACGGCGAGCGGGCCGATGAAGCCGTCGAGGACCACCTTGGTGGCCTCGTTGACGTTGTAACCGAACGCCTCGCCCCACCCGGTGAGCCCCTGATCCGTGTCCACGCGGACCAGCAGGGTGTCCAGCGTGCTCCACACCTTGCCGCCGAAGCCCGTGGGCGGGCCGCCGTGGTGGTAGGGGATCTTCACGATCGTGGTTTCGACGCGAGCGATCTTCATGTGGGGGCTCTCCCGGTCTCCTGGAATGACAGACCCTGACATTATCGCCGAAAGGAGCCTCATGAACATCTCGAACATCGTCCTGCATCGCCTCTCCGTGCCGCTGCCCCGGGCCGTGCGCACGTCGATCCACAACCACACCCACGCCGACACGGTGGTGGTCGAGATGCGCGCCGGCGACCACGTCGGCGTCGGCTACTGCTTCGCCTTCGGCGCTCACCGCGCCCGGGCGCTGGCGGCGCTGACCGAGGACCTGACGCCCTTCTACCAGGGCAAGCCAGTGTCGGCCGTCAGCGCCAACTTCGAGGCGGCCTGGCGCTCCATCAACTTCGTGGGCCACACCGGCGCGGTCATGATGGCGCTCTCGGCCCTCGACACCGCGTGCTGGGACCTGGCGGCGCGCGCCGCCGGACTGCCGCTGTTCCGCTATCTGGGCGGCGCCTGCGCGCGCGTGCCGACGTACGCCTCTGAAGGGCTCTGGGTCGACTACTCGGTGGACGAGCTCCTGAAGGAGGCGTCGGCCTTCCGGGCCAAGGGACACCGCGCCATGAAGATGCGCATCGGCGGCCGCGAGCCCGCCGACGATCTCGAGCGCGTCCGCCTCCTTCGCGAGGCCATCGGGCCTGACGTCAAGCTCCTGGCCGACGTGAACCAGGGCTGGGACGAGCCCACGGCCATCCGCGTGGGCCGTCGGCTTCAGGCCCACGACCTCTACTGGATCGAGGAGCCCCTGCCCTACGAGGATCTCGAGGGCTGCGCGCGGGTGGCGGCGGCGCTCGACATGCGGGTGGCCAGCGGCGAGACCGAGTACGGCAGCCTCGCCATGAAACGCCACCTCGACCTGCGCGTGGCCGACGTGCTGATGCCCGACCTCCAGCGCATGGGCGGCATCACCGAATACCGCCGCGCTGCCGAGCTCTGCCGCGCCTACCACCAACCGGTGTCCTCGCACCTGTTCATGGAGGCGTCGGCCCACGTGCTGGCCGCGGCGCCCAACGGGCTGATCCTCGAGCACATGGACTGGTGGCAGCCCCTCTTCACCGAAGCGCTGCGCCTGGAGGAGGGCTGCGTGGTGCTTTCCGAGAATCCGGGGATCGGCCTCGATCTCGATCGGAAGGCCCTCGATCGCTTCAAGGCCTAGGCGCCGCGTCAGCCCAGATCAAGACGCGGCGCATAGCCAGGACACAGGCCCTCTCTGCGCTGTCGGTCCCGCGCGAGCTGGGCGGCGGCCCCCGTGGCGAACCCCGGTCTCCCGCCGGCACCCGGCGGGTGAGGGAGAGCGCCACGCCTCCGGCTCTCGATCGCCCTCTGGCGCCGCCGGATCCTGCTCCGGCCGGGACGCCCAGTCAAGGACCGGCCGGGACATGTCCGAGCATACCGCCCCTTCCGCGCCCGCCAACCCCTCCGCTGCGCCTCCGGGGTGCTCCGCAGGAGGTGTCGTCATGGCAGCGCATCGGTTCGTGGCGGTGGTGGGGGCGCGGGTCCTTCCGGAGCAGGTCGCGTCCCAGGTGGCGGATGTCGTGGGCTTCTTCCTCTCGCGCGGCTGGGGCATCGGCTCGGCGGGGGCGCTCGAGCATCGCGCGCCTTCCCGTCATCCTGGGCACGCCATGATCTCCCGGCGGCCGTTCGCTCACCACGGGCGCGGGGAGCGCCCCCCACGCTGCGCGCATCCGTGGCGAGCAACGCCGGTCGTGGACGGTCGTCCGGGCCGATGCGGCTCAGCGAGTCGTCGCCGTCAGCCCCGCGTCGATGATCAGGGTCTGGCCGGTAACCCAGCGGGCCTCGTCGCTCGCCAGATAGACCGCGCCCCACCCGATGTCCCAGCCGGTGCCCTCGGTGCCGAGCGGCGTCGCCCGCCGCCGCCGCTCGCGGGCCTCGGGGCCGAGGTCCGCCACCATGGGGGTCCACACCGCGCCCGGTGCGATCGCGTTGACCCGGATGCCCTTCGGCCCAAGCTGGACGGCCACGGACCTGACGAAGCCGATCACGCCCGCCTTGGCCGTCGCGTAGGCGGTGCGCCCGTGGCCTCGCAGGGCCGCGACCGAGGACACGCAGACGACGGCGCCGCCGCCGCGCTTCTCCATGGCGCGGACGGCGGCGCGCGTCGAGAGGAACATGGACTTCAGGTCGACGGCCATGACGCGGTCCCAGTCGTCCTCCTCCGTGTCCACGAGATCCGTGCGCGACTCGATGCCCACGTTGTTATGGAGGACGTCGAGCCCTCCCCATCGCCGGACGGTCTCGGCCACCATGCCCTCGCAGTCGGCCGCGCGCGTGACGTCGGCGGCGAAAGCGGCCGCCTCGCCGCCCTCGCCGCCGATGATCGTCACCGTGTCCTCGGCCCGCTCCGGGACCAGGTCGACGCACAGGACGCGGGCCCCCTCGCGCGCGAAGAGGATGGCCGCCGCTTTGCCGTTGCCCAGGCCGGGGCCGCGTGAGCCCGCGCCCGTGACGATCGCCACCTTGCCCTTGAGTCGATCGCTCATGATGGATCGGGCCGTTCAGGTCGTCGCCTGGATTCGTTCGTACACGCCCGCCCCCCACGCCTTCGGCGCGATGTCCCGCCAGACGTCCTTCACCGCGTCGCGCACCGAGCGCACGTCGAGCTCCGGCTCCTGCACGATGCTCATTCCGTTCTTCCGTGCCGTGTCGAGGTATTCGCCCTCCTTCGCGAGCACCGTCTTCTGGATCTCGTCGGCGACCTCGCGCCACGTGGCGGTCATGACCTTCTGCGTCGCGGGCGTCATCTTCTGCCAGAGGCGCTCGTCGAGCAGCGTGATCCAGGCCACGCGGACGTGGTTCGTGAGATGCAGGAACTTCTGCACCTCCCAGAGCTTCGACGAGTTGATGATCTCGAGCGGGTTCTCCTGGCCCTCGATGGTCCCCGTCTGGAGCGCGGTGAAGACCTCCGGCCACGCCATCGGGGTGGGGGCGGCGCCGAGGGCGCGCCACGTGGCCACCATCGGCGCGATCTCCGGCACCCGGATCTTCAGGCCTTTCAGGTCCGCGGCCTTCGTGATCCTGGTCTTGGTCGTGGTCAGCTGTCGCGGGCCGCGGTACGCGTAGCCGAGCACGCGCAGGCCCCGTTCCCTGATCATCGTCTGGTTCCACTCCTCGCCGATCGGCCCGTTGACCACCTTCCACATGTGATCGCGATCGCGGAAGACGTAGGGCAGGAAGAACGCGTCGTAGATGCGGTGGCCGGTCACGCCCGTGATGACCATGCCGAGCGAGCCGAGCTGCACGCCTTCCACCATCTCGCGCTCGCCGCCGAGCTGCCCGGCGCCGAAGTACGAGATCTTCACCTTGCCCGCCGTGCGCTCGCCCACCAGCTTCGCGAACTTCTCGCCGGCGACGGTGGAGGGGTCGGTGGTGGCGGCGGTCCCGCCCCCCTTGAAGGCGAGCGGTTGTTGCTCTTGCGCCCGAACCGCGGAGACCGGGCAAGAGGCGGCGACGGCGCCCGCGGTCGCGAGCGTGGACTTCAGGAAGGTTCGTCGCGTGAGCATGGACTCCTCCGTGTGATCGGCTCTCTTGGTTGAGTGTGGCTCGTCGTGTTCAGCGCGCGACCCCCATGACCAGGTTCGGCAGCCAGACCACGAGGGACGGGAGCCAGCTGAGCGCGAAGAGGGCGACGAGCAGTACCGCCAGGAAGGGCAGGGTGGCCCGCGCGATGTCCAGGACCGAGTCGCCGGAAATGGCGGACATGAGGAACAGCGTGAGCCCGACCGGCGGCGTGAGCATTCCGACGGTGACGTTGATCGTCACGAGCACGCCGAAGTGAACGGGGTCGATGCCGATCGCGGTCACCACCGGGAAGAGGATCGGCGTCATCAGCACCAGGATGGGGATCGGCTCCATCAGGCAGCCCAGGGCGAGCAGGACGATCATGATGAGGAAGAGGATCAGGATCGGGCTGCTCGTCAGCGACAGCACCCACCGCGTGAGCAGCGGCCCCATGCGCTCGCTGGTCGCGATCCAGCCGAAGACGGTGGCGGTGGCGACCGTCAGCATCACCGCCCCGGACTTGACGGCGACGCTCACGAGGACTTCGGGCAGATCCGCGAGGTGGATTTCGCGATACACGACCGCCCCCAGGAGGAACGCGTACCAGACGGCGAGGGCGGCGGCCTCGGTCGGCGTCGTGGCGCCGGAGAGGATGCCGCCGATCACGATGACCGGCATGGCGAGCGCGAGGACGGCATCGCGCCCGCTCACGAGGAGCGCGCGCCGCGAGGGGCGCGGCTCCACCGGGAAGCCCTGGCGCGTGGCGATGATCCGGATCACGACCATGAGGGCGAGGCCGATGAGCAATCCGGGAACGGCCCCGCCGAGGAACATCCGGCCGACCGAGACCTCGACCATCGAGCCGATGAGGATCATGGGAATGCTCGGCGGAATGATGGGGCCGAGCGTCGACGCCGCGCCGACCACGGCGGCCGCGAACCGCCGCGGATAGCCGGCGGCCCGCATCGCGGGCACGAGCACCGCCCCCGTCGCCGCCGCGTCGGCGACCGCCGATCCCGACATTCCCGCCATGATCATGTTCGTGACCACCACGACGTTCGCGAGCCCGCCGGTGATGTGCCCGACGACGGCGGTGGCGAACCTCACGAGTCGCTGCGTGATGCCGCCCCGGTTCATGAGCTCGCCCGCGAGCATGAACAGCGGCACGGCCAGGAGCGGGAAGGAGTCGACCCCGTTCACCATCTTCTGGGGCAGGATCGTGAGCGTGAGGAGCGACCCGCTCAGGGCCTGGACGAGCACGTAGAGGAGGGCGGCCAAGCCCATGGCGATGCCGAGGTCCACGCCGAGCACCATCAGCACGAGCATCGCGACGAACAGGAGCGCGAGCATCAGAGAGCGCCCGGCCGCCCGCGGAGGGCGGCGGCGGTGCGCGCGAGATCTGCGACCGCCGCGATGAGGATCACCGCGCCGCCGACGACCGCGCCCGCGTAGAACGTGGCCATCGACCACTCGAGCGCGGGCGTGTGCGCCCGGGACAGGCGCTGCAGCAGGGGAACGCTGTACCCGACCACCACGCCCATGAAGCCGATCTCGGCGAGGGACGTCGCGGCTCTGAGCCAGAGGCGGCCACGCCGGGGCAGCGCGTCGGTGAGGATCGGCAGGCGGAGGTTCTCGCCGCGGTGGAAGGCGAGCCCCGCGCCGATGAAGGTGAGATAGACGAAGGTCATCCGGGCGAGCTCCTCGCTCCACACGAGGGGCGCGTTGAAGAGGTAGCGCATGACGACCTGGGCCGAGACCAGCCCGAGCAGCAGGAGCATGAGGAGGCCGCAGGCCAGCTCGAGCAGGCGGGTCGGCAGCGTCTTCTGTCCCGCTGGCGTCACGCTCGCGTTTCCGTAGAGGGGCGGAGTGCCACGCGGCCGCGTCTTCCCCTAGTTACCCTGCGAGCCGAAGGCGCCCACCCTGTCCCAGATGGCCTGCACCAGGTCGTTCCTGGTCCCGAGCGTGACGTTCGCATGCGAACCGTTGGGGGCCAGGCAGGTTGGCCCGTCGACGAAGCTGCCCAGATCGCCGTTCTCACTGCCGCTCAAGGTATACCACGTGTCCCCATCGGGATCGGTCGTGGTCTCGGCGAGCTCGTGGATCATCGAGTCGCGGACCGCGTCCATGCCGATGTCGCCGTTCGGACGGGTCGTATCCTGGTCGATCGCCACGCCTCCGGCACTCGATCGCCCTCTGGCTGCCACGGATCCTGCTCCGGCCGGGACGCCCAGTCAAGGACCGACCGTGAGGGCCCCCTGCGGGCCCGGCGGAGGGGCCGCAACGGCCCATCGTCTTCTGACTGCAAGTCAGACCATGGAGCCCCGGATCACGATGCATCGTGCGGCCATCCGACGACTTCCGTGGGACTGCTCACCGAAGGCGTCGCTTGCCCCTCCGCATTCGGTGCCCCGTTGCGCCAGACGGGATCGAGGACCGGGGTGCCGAGTGTGGCAGGGAATTCTTCTTGACATGTCCGGGAGAGCGAATATCATATTTTCTGCCTTATAGAATTCAATTCCGAAATACGGAATATACCACATCCTTCCGCCGCGGAGAGCCGCAGCCAATTGCCCGAGACGTGGCGAGGAAAGACCTGTGGCGCGACCCGATGTGAAAGCTGGGCAGCGGAAGAACGAAGGCAACCAATCCTCGAGGGGGAGCAGTGCTGACGTTCTCAAATCGCTCCGGAAGGCGATTCGGGTACTGGAGTGCTTTTCTCTTCAGGAGCCTCGCCTCCCGCTCTCGGAGATCGCGCGCCGGGCTGAGCTTCCGCTCAGTACGGCCCATCGGATCCTGGCGACGCTCCGGGGGGCGGGGATTGTGGAGCAGGAGGGGGACCGGGACCTCTACCGGCTCGGCCTCAAGCTGTTCGAGCTGGGGAGCATGGTCCTCGCGAATCTGGAACTCCACCGCGAGGCC
>JAUYMC010000385.1 GCA_030699545.1 Gemmatimonadales bacterium
CGCTGCTCGAGCGCGCCGGCGCGCGCGTCGTGTCCACGAGCCGTACGAAGGACGGCGACCTCGGCGACGTCGAGGTGGCGCGCCGCGTCGTGAACGCCGCCGCGGCCGCGCTGGGGGGCCTGGACATCGTCGTCGTGAATCACGGCGTCTGGCCGCCCGAGGACGTGCCGCTCAGCGCGCTGTCCGACGAACGCTGGCAGTCCACGCTGCGCGCCAATCTCGATGCGCTCTTCTACGTCTGCCGCGCCGCCATCCCCCATCTCGCGACCGGCGGCACCATCGTTCTCGTGTCGTCCACGGCCGGCCAGCGGGGGGAATCGTTCCATGCCGACTACGCCGCGACCAAGGGCGCGGTGATCGCGCTGACCAAGTCGCTCGCGGTGGAGCTCGCGCCCGGGATCACGGTGAACAGCGTGGCGCCGGGGTGGGTCGAGACCGACATGTCGGCTGGGACGCTCACGGCCAAGCCCGCGATCCTCGCCACCATCCCGCTGGGCCGCGCGGCGAGCGCCGAGGACATCGCGGGGCCGATCGTGTTTCTGTGCTCGAGTCTGGCGCGGCACATCACGGGCGAGATCCTCAACGTGAATGGGGGGAGTGTGCTGTGCGGATGAAACGGGGAGTGGGGAGTGGGGAGTGGTTCTGATGCAATTCCCCCTGGAATTGCCGATTCCGCCGGAAGTGCTCAGCATCGCGAAGCGGCTCGAAGACGCCGGGTTCGAGACGTGGTGTGTGGGTGGGGCGATTCGCGACGCCCTCCTGAATCTCGAGAACAGTGATTTCGACCTCACGACGGCGGCCCCCCCCGCGGAAGTCCAAAAGCTGTTCAAGCGCACCGTTCCGGTGGGCATCGAGCACGGCACGGTGGCGGTGCTCGACGCGCACAATCAGCCGCACGAAGTCACCACGTTCCGCAAGGACATCACGACCGACGGCCGCCACGCCGTGGTGGAATTCGGCGGCTCGCTCACCGACGATCTCGCGCGGCGCGACTTCACGATCAACGCCATCGCCTACCACCCCCTGCGCCACGAATGGCGCGACCCCTTTCAGGGCGCCGAGGACCTCGAGAAGAAGGTCATCCGGTCGGTGGGCGATGCGAACTGGCGATTTCAGGAGGACTACCTGCGCATCCTCCGGGCGCTGCGCTTCAGCGCGCGCTTCGAGTTCCGGATTCATCCCCGGACCCGCGAAGCCGCCAAAGCCAACGCGCAGGGGCTGTCGCAGCTGTCGGCCGAGCGCGTGCGCGACGAGTGGTTCAAGGGGCTGCAAACTGCGGCGCGTCCGTCGAAACTGGTCGCCCTGTGGCGGGACATCGGCGCCACGCGGATCTGGCTGCCGGAGCTGGGAGCAGGGAGCACGGAGCACGGAGCGGTGGACAAACTGCCGCGAGATCCCGTCCTCATCACCGCCTATCTGGCGAAAGATCCGGCGTCCTTGTTGACCCGACTCAAATGCTCGAACAAGGACATCGAGCGGGGCCGGGCCATCGGGGCATGGCGCGACAAGTATCCGGATGCGACCAGTGCGGCGGACGTCCGCCGCTGGTTGGCTGCGGTAGGCGAATACGCCGATGATCTGCTCAGTCTGCTCCGTGCTCCGCGCTCCGTGCTCCCCCAGGCGGTGGCCAGGATCCGGCAGACCAATCCGCCCCTCACCCTCAAGGATCTCGCGGTCAAAGGCCAGGACTTGATCGAGGCAGGGGTCCGGCCCGGCCCCGAAGTCGGCGAGATGCTCCAGCGCCTGCTCGACGACGTGCTGGACGATCCCGAGCACAACACCCGCGAGTACCTCCTCTCGCGTGTCTAACGCGCTGCTGTTCGCCGTCGTCGCCGCGCTCGGCAACGTGCTGGGCGCGCTCGCCGTCACGCGGCGCCTCGATCGCGGCCTCAAGGTCATCGAGCACTTCGTCGCGTTCGGCGCGGGGTTCATGCTGGCGGTGGCGATCGTCGATATCCTCCCCGAAGCGCTGGCGCGCAGCGCCGCCGCCGCCCCCTGGCTCGTGCTCGCCGGCTACCTCGCGGTGCACCTGACGCAGCACACCGTCACGCCGCATTTCCACTTCGGCGAAGAGACGCATGCCGTGACGGCGGTCGCCAGTACCTCCGCCGTGGTGGGCCTGCTGCTGCACACCTTCTTCGACGGCGTCGCGATCGCGAGCGCGTTCCTCGTGCGTCCCGAGCTGGGGTTCATGGTGTTCGTCGCGATCTTTCTGCACAAACTGCCCGAAGGAGTGACGATTGCGAGCATCGTGCGGGCCGGCGGGCAGACGGGGGGGCGCGCGGTCGGCGCGGCGGGACTCCTCGGCGTGGCCACCCTGGTGGGGGTCATCGTGACGGACTACGTCGGGTTCCTGATCCTCCACGGCCTCGCGCTCTCGGCCGGGGTAACGATCTACGTGGCGGCGTCCAATCTCGTCCCCGAATTCCAGGGCAAGCCCGGCTGGCGGCTCCCAGCGGCGTTTTTCGCGGGGGCGGGAGCGTTTTGGGTTACGAAGTCCATTCTGGCTGCGGTCACGTGACCGACCCCACGCTCTTCCAGGGCTCGACCGAGCCCCTCGCCGCGCGGATGCGCCCGCGCACCCTCGACCAGTTCCTCGGCCAGGAGCGCCTGCTCGGCCCGGGGAAGGCGCTGGGCGAGCTGATCCGCCGCGGCGACGTCGGCTCCTGCATCTTCTGGGGCCCCCCGGGCTCCGGCAAAACCACCCTCGCGCGCATCATCGCCAACTACACCGAACGCCACTTCGAGCCGTTCTCCGCCGTCACCGAAGGCGTGCCGCGCGTGCGCGAGATCGTCAAAGACGCCGACGAGCGCCTCAAGTATCAGGGCCAGGGCACCATTCTGTTCTGCGACGAGATCCACCGCTTCAATCGCGCGCAGCAGGACGCCTTCCTGCCGTGGGTCGAGAACGGGATCATCACCCTGATCGGCGCGACGACCGAGAACCCGAGCTTCGAGCTGACCGGCGCGCTCCTGTCCCGCTGCCGGGTGTTTGTCCTCGAGCCCCTCAATGAGAAACACATCCAGACGATCATTGAACGCGGTCTCGGGGAATGGGGAAAGGGAAAAGGGAAAGACGAAATCGCGTTTTCGCCTGCGGCGCTAGACCTGTTGATCCGGCACTCGCAGGGGGACGCGCGACGTGCCCTGAACACATTGGAAGCGGTCTTCAAGCATGCCGAACGCCAGTCCCCATTCCCCATTCCCCTGGACGTTGAGCTCGTGCACGGCGTCCTGGAAAAGCCGCTCCCCCTCTACGACAAGTCCGGTGAACAGCATTTCAACCTGATCTCGGCGCTGCACAAGGCGATCCGCGGCTCGGATGTCAACGGCGCGCTCTACTGGCTGGCCCGCATGCTCGCGGGCGGCGAAGACCCGCTCTACCTGGCGCGGCGGCTGGTCCGCATCGCGATCGAGGACATCGGCCTCGCCGATCCCCGCGCCTTGAGCGTGGCCATCGCCGCCAAGGACGCCTACCACTTCCTCGGCACCCCCGAAGGGGAGCTGGCGCTCGCCGAAGTCGCCGTCTATCTCGCCACGGCGCCGAAATCGAATCGCGTGTACGCGGCGTTCGGGGCGGCACAGGCCGCGGCGGAGCGGCATCCCGCCGAGCCGGTGCCGCTGCACATCCGCAATGCGCCCACCCCGCTCATGAAGGAGCTGGGCTACGGCGCCGGGTACCAGTACGCGTTCGATGCGCCGGAGGCGTATCTGCCGCAGGAATACCTCCCCGCGGCGTTGCGCGATCAGCGCTGGTATCAGCCGAGCGAATTCGGATACGAGAAGACGGTGAAGGAGCGGATGGACTGGTGGGAGAAGCTGAAAATGGACATGTTGAAGTAACGATGCCTGCCCGACCCTCTGCGTCGACGCTCCGCGTTGTCCTGGCGGACGATCATCAGATCCTGCGGCAGGGGCTGCGGGAGCTGCTGGAGCGCGAGGGTCTCAAGGTCGTGGCCGACGTCGGCGACGGGCAGGCGGCGGTCGACGCGATCCGCCGCCTCCGCCCGGCGCCCCACGTGGTCATCCTCGACATGGCGATGCCGATCATGAACGGGGTCGAAGCC
Source organism: Gemmatimonadales bacterium (assembly GCA_030699545.1). Taxonomy (GTDB): domain Bacteria; phylum Gemmatimonadota; class Gemmatimonadetes; order Gemmatimonadales; family GWC2-71-9; genus 20CM-2-65-7. Next base: position 4,068 of record JAUYMC010000385.1, read on the forward strand.
GCCCGCCAGATCGCCGAAATCTCTCCCCCCCCCCGCACCCACCTCATTCTCCTCTCCGGGCTGGACGAC
>JAUYMC010000388.1 GCA_030699545.1 Gemmatimonadales bacterium
CCACGCCGCCGCCGCCGCCGGGATTCGCGAAGCCGCCGGACGGCGCGCCCAAACGGCCGTCGGGACCGGTGCAGCCCCCCCCGTCGGGCGGCAACCCGGAGCTGAATGAGATGGAGATTCCCACGTTCATTCGGAGACAGATGGACTGATGGCTTGGCGCGCACGTCACTACGGGGCCGTTGGAGCGCTCGCCGCGGGGATGCTGGCCTGGGGCGCGCATGAAGCGTGGTCGTCGCGCGACCGGGCGCTGACCGCGCCGCCGATCGTGGTCACGCAGGCCTACGACACATGGGCCGACACCCTGACCCGCAACGAGATGCTCGCCGACGTGCTCGAACGCGCGGGCGTGACGGGGCGGGAATACGTCGCCTTCATGAAGGCCAAGCAGACGCTCAATCCGCGGCGGCTGCGCCCAGGACTCGTGTTCCACGTGCGGCGCGTGCGCGGCACGCCCGTCGCCGACCGGATCGGCGTGCGCACCGAGCCCGACAAGCGGATCTGGATGAAGCGCCTGGGCGGCGACTCCGGCTGGCGCGAAGTCGTCGAAGGCATTCCCTGGATCACCGAGCGGATGCGCACCACCGCCGTGATCGAGACGAACCTCTACGATGCGCTCGACCGAGCCGTCCCCGACTCCTTCCTGCCCTCGCGCGAGCGCGTGCTGCTCGCCTGGGCCATCGCCGACGTGTACGACTGGGAAGTGGATTTCAGCCGCGACATCCGGCCGGGCGACAACGTCGCAGTGGTGATCGAGCGCCTCGGGTCGGAAGCAGGCGAGCGGCGCTTCGGGCGCATTCTCGCCGCGCGGGTGGACGTCGCCGGCTCGCCGAGCTACGCCTTTACGTTCGAGGGCCACTACTACGACGACAAGGGCGCCTCGCTGCGGCGCGCCTTCCTGCGCGCGCCGCTACAGTTCCGGAGAGTCTCGAGCCGCTTTGGCGGGCGCTATCACCCCGTGCTGCGCCGCTGGCGCGCGCATCAGGGCACCGACTACGCCGCCGCCTGGGGGACGCCGGTGCGCGCGACCGCCGCGGGCGTCGTGACCAAGGCGGGTCGCGAGGGTGGCTACGGCAATCTGATCGAAGTGCGGCACGCCAACGGCGTACGCACGCGCTATGGCCATCTGTCGCGCTTCGCCAAGGGATTGCACGTCGGGCGGCGCGTCGATCAGGGCGAGACGATCGGCTACGTCGGCTCGACGGGACTGTCCACCGGGCCGCACCTGCACTACGAGTTTCTGGTGAACGGGCGGCCGACGAATCCGCAGCGCAAAGACGCCGGCGCCGGCGATCCCGTGCCGCGGAAGCTCAAGCGGGCGTTCGACACCTGGCGCACGCAGCTGCTCGCCGAGCTCGAGCCTCGCGATCAGTCGCCACCGGCGTTGACGGCCTCCGGCGTCGCCGCCGCACGCGACTAGCGTCCCTCAACTCTCCAGACACATCGTGGAGCTCTATCCCGCCGTGGACATCGAAGGCGGGCGGCTCGCGCGCGCCCCCGGGCCGGGGCAGGCTGCGCATCCCGACGCCGCGCTACGGGCGTTCGCAGCCGCGGGCGCCCGCTGGGTGCATCTCGTCGACCTCGACCGCGCCTATGGCCGCACCGACAATCACGCCCTCGTCCAGCGGCTGCTGGCCGGGGCGTCCGTGGGGACGCGGGTGCAGGTCGGCGGCGGGCTCGCCTCCGAGCTCGACATCGATCGGATGTTCACTTGGGGCGCGGCCCGCGTCATCATCGGCGCACAGGGCGCGACCGATCAGGGCTTGGTCGCGCGGCTGCTCGCGCGCCACGGCGCGGCGAAGCTCGCGGTGGGGATCGACGTGAAGGATGGGCGCATCGCGCCGCGGGGGACGGGAGGGATCCTGAGTGTGACGCCGGCCGCGCTCGCCACGCAGGTACGCGAGCAGGGGATTCGGACCGCGATCTACAACGACGTCCTGCGCGACGGCATGCTGACCGGGCCGAACGTGGCGGGCGCGCGCGAGCTCGGTGACCTCGGCCTCGACGTCATCGTCTCGGGCGGCATCGCCTCGCTCGACGATCTGCGGGTGGCGAAACGCGCCGGGCTGGCCGGGGCGATCGTGGGCCGCGCGCTGCACGAGGGGCGGTTCAGCTTCGCCGACGCGCTGACATGCGTCGCCTGACTCGCCTGACCCTCGGCCTGATGCTGCTGCGCCTGATCGCCATCGGCGCCCTCCTCCTGCTGTTCTGGAACCCCACCCGCTCGCGCGCCCGTCCGGCGGGCGAGCAGCCGATCGTGCTCCTCGACGCCTCGCTGAGCATGGCCACCGGCCCCTGGCCGGCGGCGCTCGACAGCGCGCGGGCGCTCGCGGGGCAGCGCGGCGCCCTCGTGTGGCGCTTCGGGACCGACGTCGACGCTTTTGATTCGACGCCGCCGGGGGCCGGCGCCAGCCGGCTCGCGCCCGCGCTCGAGGCGGCAGTCGTGCGCGGCGGCGAGGTCATCGTGCTCACCGACGGCGGCGTGGACGACCTCTCCGCGCTGCCGCCCGATTTGCGGCAGCGGCCGCGGGTCGTGCTGTTTCCCCGGGATTCGAGCTTCGACGCCTTCGTGGCGAGCGTAGACGGGCCGAGGCACGTCACGCGGAGCGATACGGTCAGGCTCAGGGTGAGTTACGGAACGGCCGGGAAGCGGGAAGCGGGAAGCGGGAAGCGCAATGCCACAATCGTGGTAAGCACTGGCGGACGGCGTTTGACGTCCCGCTCCGTGGAGCTTCCCGACAGCGGGATCGTGTCCGTCGAGCTCCCGCTTCCCGCTTCCCGGTTCTCGATTCCCGGGTGGCAAGTGTTAGAGGTCCGTCTCGACGGCGTCAACGATCGCGAATCTCGAGACGACCGCCGCAGCTTCGTTATCGAGGTGACGCCGGAGCCCGCCGCGGTGATCTACGCCTCGCCGCCCGACTGGGACGTGCGGTTTCTGGCACGCACGTTGAGCGATGTCGCGCGCGTGCCGGTACGCACATTCGTCGAGACCGAACGAGGGCGCTGGCGTGACGGTGCGACGCTCGAGCCCGTCTCCGCCGGCGGGCTGGCCCGCGCCGCGCAGGGCGCGCGGCTGGTCGTGCGCATGGGCGATCTCGAGCGGAGCTCGGCGTATGCCCGTGGGCCGAGACAGCTGCTGTGGGAAACCGCCGACGGGCAGCCGGGCGATTGGTACATCGACGCCGCGCCCGCCTCCCCGCTCGCGGGTGGGCTCGCGGGAATCGCCTGGGACTCGCTGCCGCCCGCGACGCGCGCCGGTCCGCCGTCCTTCACCGGCGACACCGCGGCAACGACGCTGACGATTCTCACGGCGCGGCTTGCGCGGCGCGGGCCGGCGCGTCCCGTCGTGACGCTGACGGCGAGCGCGGGGGAGCGCCGCGCGAGCGTCACCGCCGCGGGCCTCTGGCGCTGGGCATTTCGCGGCGGCGCGGCGCAGGAAGCGTATCGCAGTCTCGTCGCGAGTCTTGCCGACTGGCTGCTCGGGGAGCAGGGAGGGGGGAGCAGGGAGCGGGCGGTCCCGGTGGCGCGGGAGGCGCCGAGTGGACTGCCGATCGCCTGGCGCTGGACCGGCGCCGGAGAGCCGCAATCACTCCCCGTGCATCTTCGGGGCGACCGCGGCGCGCGCACCGACACCCTGCGATTCGATGCGGCCGGCCGCGCCGAGCTGAGCCTGCCGCCCGGTGTCTATCGGTATGCGCTCGCCGGCGGCACCGAGCGCGGCCTGATCGCGGTCGAGACCTACTCGGACGAGTATCGGCCACGCGCGCCCGCGCTCGCGGCGCAGGCGGGCGAAGCGCTGGGGCGGTTCGAGGCGGTGGGGCTGCGCGATCGCTGGTGGCTGTTTGTCGTCGCGATCGCGGCGTTGGCCGCCGAGTGGGCGTGGCGCCGGCGGCAGGGCCTCCCGTAATGGCGCTGTGGGACACGCTGTCGCGCTTCCTGACCGGCGGCACGACACCGCTCGCCGATCTCGAGAAGGTGCAGCAGACGCTCGTCGAAGCCGACTTCGGGGTGGCGGCCACGAACGATCTCGTCATGCGGCTCAGCACGGAGAAGCGCCCCGATCAGGTGACGCAGGCGGCGCTCGAGCGGCTGGTGATCGAGCAGCTCGGCCCCCCCTCCCCCGGCGCGCCGCTCGCGCGCGCGGAGCGGCCCCCGACCGTGATCCTCCTCTTCGGCGTGAACGGCAGCGGCAAGACGACTACGGTCGCGAAGCTGGCCCAGCGGCTTCAGACCGACGGGCGCAGCGTGCTGCTCGCCGCGGCCGACACCTTCCGCGCGGGCGCCACGGAGCAGCTCAAGATCTGGGCCGACCGGCTCGGGACGGCATTCGTCGGCGCGCACCCGCGCGGTGATCCCGCGGCGGTCGCCTTCGACGCCGTGGACGCCGCCGCGACGCGGGGCATCGATACCGTCATCGTGGATACCGCCGGCCGGCTGCACACCGACGAGCGGCTGCGGGAAGAATTGAAGAAGATCGTGCGCGTGACCGGCAAGCGGCAGCCCGGTGCGCCGCACGAATCGCTGCTCGTGCTCGACGCGACCATCGGGCAGAACGCCGTGCGTCAGGCCGAAGTCTTCGCCGCCGCGGTGCCGCTGACCGGGCTCATCATCACGAAGCTCGACGGCACGGCGAAAGGCGGCAGCGTCGTCGCGCTGCGCCGGGCGGTGGACGTCCCCATTCGCTTCCTCGGCACCGGCGAGAGTCCCGACGACCTCGAGCCGTTCGATCCCGTGCGCTTCGCCCGCCGGCTCGTCAGCGAGTGAAGCTCCAACTCAACTCGCCGGTCAAGTTTCTGAAGGGCGTGGGCCCCAAGCGCGCCGAAACGCTGGGGCGGCTGGGCATCCGGACGGTGGGCGATCTGCTGTATCACGTGCCGCACCGCTATCTCGACGCGACCACCATCATGCCGCTCGCGCGTGCCGTCGTCGGTCAGGAGGTGACGTGCGTCGGCCGCGTCGTGACGACGGGCGTGCTGCCCACGCGCCGCGGGCTGCGCGTGTTTCGCGCCGTGCTCAAGGACCAGAGCGGCCTGCTCGAGTGCGCGTGGCCCGGGCGGCCGTTCCTCGAGCGGCAGATCAAAAAGGGGCAGCTGCTGCTCGTCACGGGGCCGGTGCGCTATTACCACGGCCGCCAGCTGATTCCGCGGGAGTTCGTGATTCTCGCCGAAGACGAGAGCGAAGACAATCCCGGACTGGTGCTGCCCATCTATCCGGCGACGGAAGGCCTCACCCACCGGCAGATCCGCGCGTTGGTCCACGACCATCTGGCCGCGCTGCTGCCGCTGGTCGTGGATCCGCACCCGCCGGCGTTTCGCGCCGCGCACGGCCTGATGCCGCTCGGCCGCGCGCTCGAGCTGCTGCACCGGCCGCCGCAGGTGGCGGACGCCGAGCCGGCGCGGCAACGCCTCGCGTTCGACGAGCTGTTCGATCAACAGCTGGTGCAGGCACGAGCCCGCCACCTCGCCAAGCGCGCCCGTGCCGGGATTCGCTTCACGGTCCGGCACGATCTCACGACCCGCTTGAAAGAAGGCCTGCCGTTCGAGCTGACCGGCGATCAGCGGCAGGCGATCCGCGAGATCACGGACGACATGACCGCCCCGCTCAAGATGCACCGGCTCCTGATGGGCGACGTCGGGACGGGGAAGACGGTGGTCGCGCTGTTTGCCATACTGCTCGCCGCGGAGAACGAATATCAGGCGGCGATCATGGCGCCGACCGAGCTCCTGGCCGAGCAGCACGGCGTCACGCTGACGCGCCTGCTCGAGCCGCTCGGGATTCACCCGGAGCTGCTGCTCGGCCGGATGACGGCCGCCGAGAAAGCCGCCGCGCGCGAGCGCATCGCGGGGGGCGGGCCCCGCATCGTCGTGGGGACCCACGCCCTGATCCAGGAGTCGGTTAAGTTCCAGCGGCTCGGCCTCGCGGTGATCGACGAGCAGCATCGCTTTGGCGTCGAGCAGCGCGCCGCGCTCGTCGAAAAGGGCGACGCCCCCGATGTCTTACTCCTGACCGCGACGCCGATCCCGCGCTCGCTCGCCCTCACGTTGTACGGCGATCTCGACGTCACGCAGATCCGCGAGCGCCCGCCGGGCCGGGGCGAGGTCAAGACGGCGCTGCGCGACGACGGTGCGCGCCAGAAGATCTACCAGTTCATCCGGAGCGAGTGCGCGGCGGGCCGCCAGGCGTACGTGATCTATCCGGTGATCGACGAGTCGGAACGCGCCGATCTCAAGGCGGCGACGACGATGGCGCAGACGCTCGCCACGGTCTTCGCGGAGCTCCGGGTGGGGCTGGTGCACGGCCGGATGAAGGCGGAGGAGCGCGACGCCACGATGCGCGCGTTCCGCGACAACACGGTCAACATCCTGGTGGCCACGAGCGTCATCGAGGTGGGGATCGACGTCGCCAACGCGACGGTGATGCTGATCGAGCACGCGGAGCGCTTCGGCCTGGCGCAGCTACATCAGCTGCGAGGCCGGGTGGGGCGGGGCAGCGCGCAGAGCCACTGCATTCTGTTGTCGGATGTGTCGGACGCATGGCCGCGGCTCCAGGCGTTCTGCGTGACGACCGACGGCTTCAAGATCGCAGAGCTGGACTTGCAGGAGCGCGGCATGGGCGAGCTGGCGGGGGCGAGGCAGTCAGGCGGCCTGGCGCTGCGCTACGCGAACTTCGCGACCGACCTGCCGCTGCTCGAGTCGGCGCGTCAGGCCGCGGCCCAGATGATCGCCGCCGATCCCGCCCTCGAGCGCCGCGAGCATGCGGCGTATCGGGAGCGGATCGTGGCGCGGTATGAGAGGGGTTTCGAACTTTTCCGGGTTGGCTAATTGCGGACCGCAATTCGCAATTATCAGAATGCGATCCGCACTCCCGCGACCGCCCCGTCTCCTGTCGGCTCCACCGTCACCCGGACGGGCGAGAAGGGAATGTTCTCCGGTCCATTGCCCGGTCGCCGGTCGAGCAGGAACAGCGCGGCGGTGGCGAGGAGGCTCGCCTGGGCGCCCAGCAGTCGGCGGTTGGCGCGGCGGTCGAAGACGCGCGAGCGCTGGTACAGCTGCTCGGCGTCGGTGCGCAGATAGCGGCCGTCCGGACCCTGCTCGCAGGCGTCGTCGGCGGAGCGGCAGATCACGAGCAGTGCGTCCCAGTCGCGGCGCGAGCGGCGATGCTCCTGTGCCGCCATCAGCGTGAACGCCGCCGTCCCCGCCGCCGTCAGCCACTTGCCGTAATGCACCGCGGCACGGCCCACCGAGGTCGCCTGCACCGCGGGCAACCGGCCGTCGTGCGGACGGACCTCGCTCAGCCGTTGCGCCGGAAGATCGCGGGCCACGGCGAGCGTGAGGATGGCGAGGAGCAGGCTCGAGCGCGTCATCGGTACGCATGAATATTGCCGCGTCCGCCCACCACCACCACCTGGCGGCCCTGGACGAGCGGCGGTTCTTCCACCGGCGCGGTCACTTCGGCGCGCCAGAGGATGCTGCCCGTGACGCGGTCCACGAGCAGCACTTCGCCGCTCACGCTGCCCACGAGCACGCCGGGGACGAGCGGGGTAGGGCCGGCGGTCGCCACGATGCCGAGCGCGTGGCTCCGGGCCCGTGCCGGCGCGCGCACGGGGATGATCCAGAGGCGGCCGTCGCGCGCGAGGACGTAGAGCGTGTCGCCGGCGAGCGCGGGGGCGCCGTACACCGCGTCGCCCGCCGCATGCTCCCATTCGATCGTCAGATCGGGGAGCGCGACGGCGATGACGGTGCCGGTCATCGTGCCGGCGTAGAGCCGCTGCCCGTCGGTCGCCGGGGTGCCGAGGATCGTGCCGGGTGTGGCGCGGCGGGCGCGGATGGCGCCGGTCACGCGGTCGAGGAGATACAGCGTGTCGGCGGTGGTCGCGGCGACGACGCCCGCCGGCGTCGGTACCGGCCCCGCGCGGATGGCGCCGGGGAGGTCACGCCGCCACGCCACTTTTCCCGTCTCGGCGTCGAGCCGGGCGACCGTGCCCGTTTCGGTGCCGGCGTAGACGCCGTCGCCGTCGAAGGCGGGGGGCGCGACGATGCTGCCGAGGCGGGTGCGCCACAGCGCCGTGCCGTCGCGGAGCCGGAGCGCGTACACGCGGCCTTCCATCTGGCCTTCCGTCGCGGCGTAGAGGCGGTCGTCGTCGAGCAGCGGGCCGGCGCGCATCGTCCCGTCCAGGCGCTTGCGCCACAGCACCTTGCCGCTGGCGCGATCGATGAGCGCGACGTGGCGGTCGGCGGTACCGACGGCGAGGATGGTTTCGCCGATCGCGGGGCTGCCGCGGATGCCGCGCCCCACGGTGGCGCGCCACAGCGGCCGCGGGTCCTGGTTCAATGTCTCGGTGGCGGCGGCGTCGTGGCGCGGAGTGCCCAGGTAGGCGGGCCAGTCGAGCTCCTGGCGCGCGGGCCCCGGTTTGACGACGGGGACGCAGGCGCTCGCGATTGCGTTGACAGCCCAAAGCGCCCCGACTAGTATGCCGCGCCTATGCCCCCGCGACGCTGGATCGAGGAGTTGCCGCAACACGTCGGCGAGACGGTCGCCGTGCACGGCTGGGTGGCGACCACGCGCTCGAGCGGCAAGATCGCGTTCGTGGTGGTGCGGGACGGCACGGGCTACCTGCAAGTGGTTCTCTCCAAGAAAGAGGTGCCGGACGCCGTCTGGGAGACGTTCGGCGCGCTGACGCAGGAAGCGTCGATCGCCGTCACGGGCAGCGTGCGGGCCGATGCGCGCTCGCCCGGCGGCGTCGAGCTCCAGGGGACCGCGCTCGAGCTGATCGGGCCGAGCACCGACTTTCCGATCACGCCCAAAGAGCACGGCATCGCGTATCTGTTCGAGCACCGGCACCTGTGGCTGCGCTCGAAGCAGCAGGTGGCGATCGCCCGCGTCCGCAACGAAGTCATCCAGGCGATTCGCGACTTTTTCTACGAGCGACGCTTCACGCTCGTGGACACGCCGATTCTCACCGGCTCCATCGGCGAGCATGCGGGGACGCTGTTCGCGACGGAGTATTTCGACCTCGGCAAAGCCTATCTCGCGCAAACCGGGCAGCTGTACGTCGAAGCGGCGGCGGCCGCCCTCGGCAAAGTCTACTGCTTTGGCCCCACCTTCCGCGCCGAAAAGTCCAAGACGCGCCGGCACCTGACGGAATTCTGGATGGTGGAGCCCGAGGTCGCCTGGAACGACTCCGATGCCAATATGCAGCTCCAGGAGGAGTTCGTCTCCTACGTCGTGGGGCGCTGCCTCGAGCGCCGCAAGGCCGACCTGATGGAGCTGGGGCGCGACCTGACGCCGCTGGCGCGCGTCACGCCGCCGTTCCACCGCATCTCCTACACCGACGCCGTGGAAAAGCTCAAGACTTTGGGCGCCGACATCGAGTGGGGTCGCGACCTCGGCGGCGACGATGAGACGCTGCTGGCGAAGCAGTACGACCGCCCCGTCTTCGTGTTCAACTATCCGAAGGCGGTGAAGGCCTTCTATATGAAGGAGAATCCCGCCGATCCGCGCACGGTGCTGAACAACGACTGCCTCGCGCCCGAGGGGTACGGCGAGATCATCGGCGGCAGCCAGCGCGAAGACGATTACGAGAGGCTACGCGCGCGGATCCAAGCCGAAGGGCTGCCCGAGGAAGCCTACAGCTGGTATCTCGATCTGCGGAAGTACGGGACGTTCGTGCACGCGGGATTCGGGCTCGGTGTCGAACGCACCGTCGCGTGGATCTGCGGCGTCCCCCACATTCGCGAAGCGATCGCGTTTCCGCGGACGCTCTACCGGCTGTGGCCGTAGTTTTCGGACAGCACGAAGCCAACACCCTCGCCCAGCTCGAGGACGTCGCGAGCCGCGCCGAGCGCGCCGCGCTCATGGCCGACGGGCATTTGGGCTACGTCATGCCGATCGGCGGCGTGGCGGCGTACCGCGACAAGGTGTCGGTCGTGGGCGTGGGCTTCGATATCGCCTGCGGCAACGCCGCGATCCGCACCGACCTCACGCTGCCCCAGATCCAGCCGCGCCTGCGCGAGCTGGCCGACGAGATCCAGGCCACGCTGTCGTTCGGCATCGGCCGGAAGAATCGCTCGGACGACGCGCCCGTGGACGATCCGCTGTTCGCGGACCCGGCCTGGGACGCTGTCCCGGGGACGCACGAGCGCGACCGGCTGCGCGCCAAGGCGCGCGAGCAACTCGGCACGGTGGGCAGCGGCAATCATTACGTCGATGTCTTTGCCGACGAGCGGGACCTCGTCTGGGTCGGCGTGCATTTCGGCTCGCGCGGGTTCGGGTACGGCGTGGCCTACGGATTTCTTGCGTTGTCGCAGAACAAGCAATGGGGCGAGCGCGCGCCGGAGAAAGAGGCGTTGCTCGACGTGCATGCACCGATCGGCGACGCCTACTGGAATCTGATGAACCTGGCGGGCCGCTACGCCTACGCGGGGCGCGAGTGGGTGGCGCGCAAGATCGTGTCGCTGCTCGGCGGCCGGGAGCTCGAGCTCGTGCACAACCACCACAACTTCGCCTGGGTGGAGGAGCACGGCGGCGAGCGGCTGTACGTGGTGCGCAAAGGCGCCACGCCGGCCTTCCCGGGCCAGAAGGGGTTCGTGGGCGGCTCGATGGGCGACGATGCGGTGATCGTCCAGGGCGCGACGGCCGGCGATGCGGCGGTCCGCGATCTCCAGGAGCGCGCGCTCTTTTCCACGATTCACGGCGCCGGCCGCGTGGTGAGCCGGACTGCGGCGGCGGGGAAGCGCACCCGCAAGGGCCGCGTGATCAAGCCGGGCGCCGTCACGCGCGAGCTGATGGACGAGTGGGTGCAGCGAAAGGGCGTGATTCTACGGGGCGGGGGGCTCGACGAAAGCCCGCATGTCTATCGGCGGCTGCCGCAGGTGCTGGAGGCGCAGGGGCGCACGATCGAGGTCCTGCATACGTTGCGGCCGCTGATCGTCGTCATGGCGGGCGTGGAAGAATTTGATCCATACAAGGACTAAAATGATGCTGTCTTAGGCGCTGACCATCGCATGCTAGGCTATGAAGCTACTGACACGACTACGGCAAGCATTACGGCTCCGGCATTACAGCCCGCGAACGGAGTTAGCGTACGTGCAATGGGTTCGCCGGTTTGTTCGGTTTCACGGCAATCGCCATCCCGCTGACCTCGGCCCCGACGACGTAGCGGCGTTTCTCACCAGTCTCGCCGTGAGTGCCTCGACGCAGAATCAGGCGCTCGCGGCGATCTTGTTCGTGTATCGGATCGTCTTGGACAAGCCTGTGGGGTGGATCAATGTCGTCGCGCGGGCTCAGCGGCCACGGCGGATGCCGTGTGTGCTGACGCGGGCTGAGGTACGGTCGGTGTTGGGGCGGTTGCAGGGCGTGGAGCGCATGGTGGCCGGGTTGTTGTACGGATCGGGCTTACGGTTGCTCGAGGCGCTGCAGCTGCGCGTGAAGGACGTGGACTTCGAGCGTCGCGAGATCATGGTGCGCCGAGGGAAAGGAGCCAAGGATCGTATCACGATTCTGGCGGACGCTCAGCGCTTGCCATTGGCAAAGTATCTGGACGGGTTACGCGAGCGATTCCAGCGAGCGCGGACGACGGTGGAGCTCCCCGACGCGCTACGCAAGAAGTACCCCAAGGCGGATGGTGAATGGTCCTGGCAATGGATGTTTCCCGGTCGAGGCGGCCGCTATCATCTGCATCCGACAGCGGTCCAGCGTTCGTTCCGTGCGGCCGTCCAAGCAAGTGGCATCTCCAAACCAGCGTCCTGTCACAGTCTCCGCCACTCGTTCGCGACTCATTTGCTTGAAGGGGGCTATGACATCCGCACAGTCCAGGAGCTGCTCGGGCACTCTGATGTGCGAACGACGATGATCTACACGCACGTCCTGAATCGAGGCCGTCTCGCCGTCCGCAGTCCCGGGGATGCTCTTTGAGGAATCAAGGGAATTGGCAGTCTAACGCGCCGCCTCGTGCGTTATCTTGCACCGAAGTCGGTCTAACACTCGTGGTGGTACTTGAACGTGCGGGTTACCGAGACCATTTTGTGAGGTACGAGGTG
>JAUYMC010000008.1 GCA_030699545.1 Gemmatimonadales bacterium
TGGCTTCTTTCAGAGAGTCGGGCGCCACCAGCCCCGTGATCGCGGAGAGGAAGCCGAGCATGACCATGTTGGCCACGATGCGTCGCCCGAGGTCAGTGGCGACGCGCGTGGCGGGCACCGCGAACGTGCGGCCTGGCCAGGCGAGCTTCACCAGGTCTTCGTCCAGGAGCAGTGTGCCGCCAGGGTCCAGGCCGCCCACGAACAGGTCGGCCGCCTCCTGCGACATGACGGCCAGCACGTGCGGGTGGGTGACCTCCGGGAAGCCGATGGGCTCCCGCGACAGGACGACGTCGGCAGTGCAGGCGCCGCCTCGGGCCTCGGGGCCGTAGACCTGAGTGAAAATCGCCTCCTGGCCGTCGTAGAGCGCGGCACCCTTGCCGAACAGGTAGCCGGCCAGGATGATGCCCTGCCCGCCGAAGCCGCCGATCCGCACCTCGATGCGATCGGTTCTCGCCATCGAGGACCGGGGATTGAGCACCGCGGACTGTTCGCCATTCATACGGTCACCGCTCCGTTTACCCTGCGGGTTTGCGGGGTGAGCGTGTTTCGCTTCCGACCGCCGTCCGCGAAGATGCCCAGCGGCAGCGGGACGGTGTGCGACATCTCCACCCGCGCCATCTCCGGCTCGATGGTTTGATCCACGACACCCTGGCTTCGGTAGAAGTTCATCTCGTCGATCCCCTCCCCGAGGTTGTTGGCCTTGCCGAAACCGACCGGGCAGGGGGAGAGCACTTCGACGAAGCGGAAGCCCTTGAGCTGGAGCGCGCGCGCAAAGCTGCTGCGCAACTGCCGCAGGTGCAGCGCGGTCCAGCGGGCGGAGAAGGACGCGCCGAGCGCGATCGCCAGGTGCTGCAGGTTGAACGGTGCGTCGCTCGCGCCCTTTGGCGTGGTGCTGGTCCTGGACCCGACCGGCGTAGTGGGACCCGCCTGGCCGCCGGTCATGCCGTAGTTGAAGTTGTTCACGCATACCACCAGCAGGTCCGTGTTGCGGCGGGCAGCGTGCAGGAAGTGGTTGCCACCGATGGCGAAGAGGTCGCCATCGCCGCTGATCACCGTCACCTCGAGCTCCGGCTTGGCGAGCTTCAGGCCGGTGGCGAACGGTATGGCGCGCCCGTGCGTGGTGTGGAAGGAGTCCAGGTTCAGGTACCCGGCGATGCGGCCGGTGCAGCCGATCCCGGAGACGACGACGTGCTTGTCCAACGGCACGTTCGAGGCCTGAATCGCCCGGACGTAGCAGTCCATGACAGCGCCCAGGCCGCAGCCCGGACACCAGATGTGGGGCAGCCGGTCCGCCCGAAGGAGCGCGTCTCGCGGATGAGTCTGTACCAGAAGTTCGCCTACCATGACGCCGCCTCTCGAATCGCCGCCAGGACCGGCTCCGGCGGCAGGAGCTCGCCTCCCGCCCGGTTCACGCCGACTACCGGCTTTGAGGTGAACCGCTCCAGCTCGCGTCCAAACTGTCCCAGGTTGAGCTCCGCCACGACGAAGGCCTTGGCCTGCGCGCTCAGCTCCCTGATCCGCTCGCCGGGGAAAGGCCAGATCGTGATCGGCCGGAAGAGGCCGACGCGGATGCCGCCCTCCCGCGCCTCGCGGATTGCCCTGCGGACCGAGCGCGACACGCAGCCATAGGCGACGACGACGATGTCGGCGTCGTCGAGAGAGGCCTCTTCGTACTCGCAGAGGCTGCTTGCCTGGCGCAGAACCTTCTCGTTTATCCGCCGCACCAGTCGCTCATGCGTTACCGCGTCCGTGACGGGGTAGCCCTTCTCGTCATGCGTGAGGCCGGTGATGTGGAAGCGGTAGCCCTCGCCGACGGGCGCCATCGGCGGGACCAGGTCATTATCCGTGGCGTAGGGATGGTATCCGTTTCCCGGCGCCGACGCCGGCCGCTTGCGCTCCACCCGCTCGATCTTCGACGCCTCGGGGATCACTACCCGCTCCGTCATGTGGCCGATGACCTCGTCCGCGAGGAGGATCACGGGGATCCTCAGGCGGTCCGCGGTGTTGAAGGCCTTGATCGTGAGGTCGAACATCTCCTGGCAGGAGGAGGGGCTGTAGGCGACGATCTCGTAGTCGCCGTGGGAGCCCCACTTCGCCTGCATGACGTCGGACTGGCCGACGAGCGTCGGCAGCCCGGTCGATGGCGAGCCCCGCTGGACATCGACGACGACGCAAGGGGTCTCCGTCATCACCCCAAGGCCCAGGTTCTCCATCATCAGCGTGAAGCCCGGGCCGGACGTGGCCGTCATGGCGCGCACGCCGCCCCAGGAGGCGCCCAGCACGGCGGCCATGCTCGCCAGCTCATCTTCCATCTGGATGTACCGGCCACCCACCTCCGGCAGACGCTGCGAAAGGCGCTCCGCCACCTCCGTGGAGGGGGTGATGGGATAGCCGGCGAAGAGGCCGAGGCCGGCGGCCAGCGCTCCCTCGGCGCAGGCAATGTCGCCGTTGATGAAGTGGGCGCCCGTTAAAACTCGCGGCCGGGTTTCCGGCATCATCGCGCGACCACCTCGCGTTCCCGGGTGAAGATGGCGAACTCCGGGCAGACGATTGTGCAGAACTCGCAGTTCGCGCACTGGTTCTCTTTGCCCGCGGCCACCACGGGGAAGTGATAGCCCTTCGCGTTCATCTCCGTCGACTCGACCAGTACGTCCCGGGGACAGAACTCAATGCAAAAGAGGCAGCCCTTACACCTTTCCCGAATCGTGTAGACCTGCCCCTGTGGAACGGTCGTTCTTTCCCTATCCAGCGGTTGGCGTGGGAGGGTAGCCCTCATGAGCTCTTGCGTCCACCTGCCTCTCTCCGAGCGCCGCCTCAGCAGCGCGCCGCGAGAGCGTGCCCGCTGCTTGATGATGTTGTGTCTATTCGAATCTAAAACTGGCAGCGGGGCCGATCACCTGCCAAACGGCCCTTTCGCCCATCATTTTTCGTCAAAGCTCCTGCACCTGAATCAGCGCGGACGAATTTGCACCCGCCTCACCCGCCGCGCGAGCGCTCGCGGTCCTCGACGGCAACATGGGCCGGACCAGTCCTGGCAGCCCTCACACGGCCATTGGCAGGCCACAGGGCGTTGGGGCGTTCAGGCAGGTTTGGGGCGATGCCCCCCGATCAGGACGCCGCCGCCTGGGTATGGCCGCTGCGCAGGCGCTTCGGGCGGATGCCAACGCCCTTCACCGTCACGCGCTGTCCGCGCATCCTCACCTCCGCGCCGAGGAACTCCCGCACCAGCCAGGCGCAGGCCTCCAGGTGGTCGCTGATCTCCGGGACCACGAAGCTACTCTCGCCCTCTGCCAGGGCGGCGAAGGTCATGATCTGGTCCGCCGCATGCCGGTCCACCGTCGCCCCCGTCCTCAGGTCCGCCAGGAGCTCCCGCGCCACGTAGAGGCCGACGGCCTCCGCCCGCCGCCGTGGCGCCCCCGCTCGGTCGGCGCCAAGGCGGGTGCCGCTCCCCAGGTCGGCGAAGGCGGCGAGCGCCGCCCCAGGCTGGACGGCCGTCTTGTCGTGGATCAGCTCGAATGAGGTC
>JAUYMC010000129.1 GCA_030699545.1 Gemmatimonadales bacterium
GTGACGGCCATCGAGCGCACGCCGTCCGTCACGGTCGAAGAGATCGTGGTGGATGGCGTCGCGCGTCCGTCCGCGGACCCGCTGGCGATCGGCCCCGGCCGCCCGAACCTGGAGTTTCGGTACACGGGTCTGAGCCTGTCCGCCCCGCAGCACGTCACCTTCCGGTATCGCCTCGAGGGATTCGACGAAGACTGGGTGCTGGCGGGGACGCGGCGGATCGCGTACTACCCGCGCCTCGAGCCCGGCCAGTACCGCTTCGTGGTGACGGCGGCGAATCGCGACGGCGCGTGGAACCCGGCGGGAGCGAGCCTGCGGCTGCGGGTGGCCACGCCCTTCTGGAACATGGGGTGGTTCCGGCTGGCGGTGGTGGCGGGGCTGCTCGGGCTGCTGGTCGGCGTGTGGCGCCGGCGCGAGACGGCCGCGCGCCGCGCCCGCGCGGCGCGGGAGGAGTTTTCCCGGCGCCTGCTCGAGAGCCAGGAACACGAGCGCAAACGCATCGCCGGCGAGCTGCACGACGGGCTGGGGCAGGAGCTGCTGGTCGTCAAGAATCGCGCCCTGCTCGCTCTCGGATCCGAGGGTCTGCGTCCCCCCGCCCGCGAGCAGCTCCAGCAGATCACCGCCGTCGTCACCCAGTCGCTCGAGAACGTCCGCGGGCTGGCGCACAACCTCACCCCCTACCAGCTCGACCATCTCGGCCTGTCCGCCGCGCTGCGGGCGATGATCGAGGCGGTGGCGGAAACCACCGAGATCTCGCTCGAGGCGAGCGTGGACGACATTGACGATCTCCTGCCGGTCGCGAGCCAGATCAATCTCTACCGGATCGCGCAGGAAGGCCTGAGCAATGTCGCCCGGCATTCGGCCGCCGCCACCGCCCGGATCGAGATCCGGCGCGCGGGCGACTCGATCGACCTGACGATCGCGGACGACGGTCGCGGCTTCGCCGTGCGGCGCGACGGCGACGGGCGTCCGGCGGGCGGCTTCGGGCTCTCGGGCATCGCCGAGCGCGCCCGCATCATCGGAGGGAAGGTCGAGGTCGTGAGCGCGCCGGGGCGGGGGACGCGCATCGTGCTGTCGCTGCCGGTCGGTCCATGACGGAGCCGATCACGGTCGTGATCGCGGAGGACCATCCGGTGTTCCGCCAGGGGCTCACGGAAGTGCTGGGCGCCGATGGCACGTTCCGGATCGTGGGCCAGGCCGGCGATGGGGAAGCGGCGCTCGATCTGGTGCGGCGGCTGCGTCCGCGGATCGCGCTGCTCGATGTGGACATGCCCAAGGCGAGCGGCCTGGTCGTGGCGGAGGCGATCGGCCGGGAGGAGCTGGGGGCGGCGGTCGTGATCCTCACGATGTACAAGGACGCGCGGATGTTCCGGCGCGCGCTCGACATCGGCGCCCGGGGCTATGTCCTCAAGGACAGCGCGGCGACCGAGATCGTCGCCTGTCTCCACATGGTGGCATCCGGCCGGGCGTATATCAGCGCGGCTCTGTCGAGCGAGCTGCTGGACCGGCGCGCCGCCGCGCCGCTGTCGGAGCTCGGCGCGCTCGCGGAGCTCACCGCGGCCGAGCGCCGCGTGCTGCGGTTCATCGCGCAGGATCGCACCAGCACCGGCATCGCCCAGGAGCTCGGCATCAGTCCCAAGACGGTGGAAAACCACCGGTCGCACATCTGCCGCAAGCTGGGTCTGCACGGCCCGCAGGCGCTGCTGCGCTTCGCGCTCGGCCACAAGTCGCTGCTCGAGTAGCTCCCCGCCCCCCTCCGCTCGTGGGGGATGCCCCCTACCTCTCCGTGAGGGGTCACCCTGATTCCTGCCGTCACGCCGGCATGTACCATCGAGGCTATGTCCCTCAGCCCTCAGGAGCGAATCGTGAATACGCACACGCGCTGGTGTCTTTTGGCCGGGTTGCTGGCGTCCGCGGCGATCGGATGCCGGGACACCATGGAGTCAGTAACCGACCCGTCGTTCAGCCGGGTCGGCCCCGGCGCCTCATTCACGTGGACCATGCCGGCGCGCTTCGGGCAGGACAGAGACGGCGACGGGTTGACCGACTACCTCCGGACGCCGGCAGAGATCAATCCGCCGGCGTGGACCGTCAACTTCGATGCGTGCGAGCTGGCGGGGGACCAATACATCTGGCACGTGAACCAGCGCCGCGTGGCGTCGGTGACCTCGTGCCAGTATGCGCACGAGTTCGCCACCGAGGGCGCCTACGACGTCGCGCTGCACGTCGTCAGTGCGTCGGGCTCGAGCGCGTGGGCCGAGCAGGTCGTGACGGTGCAGGACTGGCTCGTCGTCTCGTTCGGGGACTCGTACGCGTCGGGGGAGGGCGTCCCGGAAGTCGCCCAGGCCAATGAGGCGCTGCTCGAGGCGGTCACCGCGGCGCTCCAGGACCTGGTGGCGGCGCGGCGCCATCTGGACGAGACGGCGGCGAACCTGCAGGACGCGTTCGAGAACAAGGGGCTGGCCGAATCGGTCCTCGCGACCCAGCAGCAGCGGCTCAACGACTTTCTCGCCGCCTGCACGATCGACAGTTTCAAGGCCATTGCGCGGTGCGCCGAATTCCTGGCGGGACTTCCCTTCGACACCTACGAGACCGCACGGGCCCATTTCAGCCAGGGGGTCGAAGACGCCCGGGCGCGGGTGGAGAGTCTGACGCAGGCGTTCCAGCAGGCGCAGGCAGCTTTCACCGCCGCCCAGAACGGCGTCGCGAACATCGAAGCGTCGATCGCGGCGCTGCGGAACGGATTCACGCCGGTGCGCTGGCAGGCGATGTACGCCAACGAAGTCGTGGATCGGGACTGCCATCGCTCGGCCCGCGCGGCTCCGGCCCGCGCGGCGCTGGCGCTCGAGCAGAGCGATCCCCGGACGTCCGTCACGTTCGTGCATCTGGCCTGCACCGGGGCGCAGGTCACGCAGTTCCCGGGCAACTTGCGGGAGCAGATCCCGTGGGCGGCCGCGCTGATCGGGTCGCGCGAGATCGACGCGGTGCTGCTGTCCATCGGCGGCAACGACGCCGGCTTCGCGAACATCGCCACGGCGTGCGTCATTCTCCAGCCGTGCTACGTCGACCTGCCGGCGCTCGGCGACGTCGTTCCCGAGCAGGCGTGTTTCCTGGTCGGCTTTCTCGGCTTCCGGGACGACTGCATCGCCTTGCTCAATACGCCGCCGCCCCAAAGCGCGAAGCAGATCCTGAACGAGGGACTCGCCGCCCTGCCGGGGCGGTATGCCGAGCTCGGCACGCAGCTCCTACCGAGTCTGCCGGGCCTCCTGGACCCCGCGTCCGTCCTCGATCCCGTGGACCGCGTGCGCTCGAGCCGCGTGTACATCACCGAATACGTCGATATGACGAAGGACGACACCCGGGCCTACTGCGCTCCCGCGCCGCTCACCAACCCCCTCGGCACGCTCCCGGGCGTGAGCACCGATGAGCTGAGCTGGCTGGACGTCGTCGCCGCGGCGTCCATCAACCAGGCCGGACGGGATGCGGCGGCCACGCACGGGTGGACCGCGGTCGGCGGGATCTATGCCGCGTACGAGCCGCACGGGTACTGTGCCGACGATCACTGGGTGGTGCGGCTCCACGAGTCGTTCATTCGCCAGGGTGATCCCAGCGGATTGGCGCATCCCAATGTCGCGGGCCACACCCACAACGGGCAGGCGATTTTCGCGGCGCTGTTGCCGGACCTGTATCCGCTGGGGATTGGCGGGGCGCCCCGCGCTCCCGATCAGCCGTTCGTGCCCGGACCGTTCACCGCTCGGGGAGGCCCCGTGCTGCGATGACGCGGGGTCAGGGAACGGTCCTGGTCGTGGAGAACAACGCCGCGATGCGGGCCCTGATCCGCAGCCTGGTGGAGCCGATCGGTCGGGTGGTCCAGGAGTGCGACACGGGAGAGCGCGCCATCGAGCTGTACGCGCGCCTCCACCCCGACTGGGTGCTGATGGATATCGAGATGGGCGGCATGGACGGTATCGCCGCCACCCGCGCCATCCGCCGGTCGGACCCGCACGCGCGCGTCGTCATCATCACCGAGCATGGTGAGGAGCGCTATCGCCGCGCGGCGCGGGAGGCGGGCGCCAGCGGCTTCCTGCTCAAGGACAACCTGCTCGAGCTGCCGCGGCTGCTGGCGCCGTGACGGGGCGCGATGCGCCCGGGCGGACTCGATCAGCCCACCCCATCAACCGCCGCGCAAATCGGCCGTCGCCAAAAACCGCGGCGCCCGACGTGGCTTGGCCGCCTGCTCGTAGCCGTAGGCGAGCTTGATCAGCGTCGCCTCGGTCCACGGCTTCCCGATCAGCGACATCCCGACCGGCAGCCCGAACGCGTAGCCCACCGGCACGGTGATGTTGGGATAGCCCGACACCGCGGCGGCCGAGGAGCTGCCGCCGAGGAAGTGGTCGCCGTTCACGAGATCGGTCGGCCAGGGCGGGCCGCCCGTCGGCGCCACGATCGCGTCGAGGCGGTGCTTGGCGAACGGCACGTCGATCCCCTCGACGCGCGACAGCCGGCGGCAGCGCGCCAGCGCCTCGATATAGGCGTCGTCCGTCAGCGGCCCCTTCGCCTCGGCCCGCTCGAAATGCTCCTGGCCGAAGTAGGGCATCTCGCGCGACTTGTTCTGCTCGTTGAACTCGATCAGGTCCTTCAGCCGCATTCTCGAGCCGATGCCGGTGAGATAGGCGTTCAGGTCGGCCTTGAACTCGTAGAGCAGCACCTCGTACTCGGCGTCGTCGTAATCGTTGGCGTGCGGAATCTCGACGTCGTCGATGATCTCGGCGCCCTGCGCTTTCATCACGTCGATCGCGGCCGAGACCAGCCGGTCGGCGTGACGCGAGTAGCCGCGGAACGAGCCTCCCGCGACACCGATGCGAGCGCCGTGGAGACCGTTGGGAACGAGGGCTTGGGTGTAGTCCCCCCGCTCCGGAACGGAGAGGGGGCCAGGGGGTGAGGACGGATCGTTGGGGTCGGGGCCGGCGATCGCGCTCAGCAGGATCGCGGCATCGGTCACCGTCCGGGCCATGGGACCCGCCGTGTCCTGGCTGTGGGCGATGGGGATGATGCCCGAACGCGACACGAGACCGAGGGTCGGTTTGATGCCCACGAGCGAGTTGGCCGAAGAGGGACACACGATCGAGCCGTCGGTCTCGGTGCCGATGCCCGCGGCGGCGAAGCTCGCGGCGATCGCGGCGCCGGTGCCGGAGCTCGAGCCGCAGGCGTTGCGGTCGAGCGCGTAGGGATTCTTCACGAGCCCGCCGCGGGCGGACCATCCCGAGATTGAGCGCCGTCCGCGAAAATTCGCCCACTCGGAGAGATTGGTCTTGCCCAGGATCACGGCGCCAACTTCACGTAGTCTATTAGAAATGAAAGCGTCGTGCGGGGCAGGGCCCCCCCCGTCCGCAAGAGCGAGCGATCCCGCGGTAGTCAGCATCCTGTCGCCCGTGGCGATGTTGTCCTTGATCAGCACCGGGATGCCGTGCATCGGCCCGCGCACTCGGCCCGCCGTGCGCTCGCGGTCGAGCCCTTCGGCGATCGCGATCGCCTCCGGGTTCGTCTCTATGACCGATCTCAACGTCGGACCCCGGCGATCAACCGCGTCGATGCGGCGCAGATAGGCCTGGCAAAGGCTCTTTGAGGTGTGCTTCCCGGAGCGCATCGCCTCCTGCATCGAGGCGATCGTCGCTTCTTCCAGCTCGAAGGCCTGGACCTCGAACCGCTCGAGCGCCTTCGCGGGACTGACGAGAGCGGCGAGACCGGCGAGGGACGAATGCTGGACGAAGGAGCGGCGCGAGAATTTGGAGTTCATGGCTCCCAAATCTACGCGCGCTCAGCCGGGCTGCCCGACTCCCAGCTCGGCGGCGGCGCCGGCCAGCCGCCGATCCAGCGTCCAGAGGGGGATGCGCTCGAGCAGGGCGGAGGCGAGCAGATGTGCGTCTACCCAGCCGATCCCCCGCCCCCACAGGAGCGCGCGCTCGATGAGTGTACGCACTTCCGACGGCTCGGCGACGCGGGGCGTGTCCAGCGTCGCCAAGTGGATGAGGACCTCTTCGCGGAACCGAATACGCCCCAGGGCAATTTCCCCCAGAACGAACGGATGCACGACGACGCGGTTGTTGTCGAGGAGCTGGCCGAAGGCCCGGTTGCCGTGACGCCAGTAGTCAATCCACACCGACGTATCGGCGAGAACGATCACCGGCCTCGGACGCGCTTTCCGCGCCGGCGCGGCGGAGCCGTCGCGTCGGGCATCGTGCCTCCCAATGCCGCGAGCCGTCGCGCCGACTCGCGCGCGATCAGGGCGTCGAGCCCGGCATGGACCAGCGCCGTCTTTTCCGTGATCCCGCTGAGCCGCCGGGCGAGATCGAGGCGCGCGTCATCGAGAATGAGGGTGGTACGCATATGCATAAGTATGCGATTGTATATGCATCCCGTCAACGGGCGGTCAAATATTCCCCGGTGGTTCCGGAGCGCGCGCTACTCGCTCAAGTCCCGCAACACCCCCAGCGGCGTCCCCCGCAGCGCCTCGCCGCTGTTCGCGAGTCCGACGATCGCCGTGAGCGCGCAGACTCCCGCCCATACGCCGGCCAGCTCGAGCAGCGGCAGCCGATAAGTCGATTCGAAGAGAAGCGTGACCAGCGCCCAGCCCGCCACGCCGGCGAGCAGCACGCCGACGAACGCCGCCAGCGATCCCCAGGCGATGTACTCGACGAGCATGATGCGGCGGATCTGCCCCCCGGTGGCGCCCATCGTCTTGAGCAGCACGGCTTCGCGCAGCCGCTGGAAGCGCGACGCCGCGAGCGCGCCGACCAGGATCACGAGCCCCGCCCCGATGCTGAACAGCGCCATGAACCGAACGGCGAGCGAAACGCTCCGCAACACGCCGTCGAGCGCGCGCTGCACCAGCGTCAAGTCCAGCGCCGAGACGTTGGGATACGCCAGCACGACGTCGCGCTGCACCTCGGCGCGCCGCACGGGATCGTCCGAGCGCGTGATCATCACAAACGTCTGCGGCGCGCGCTCCAGCACGCCCGGCTCGAATACGACGAAGAAGTTCGGCTGAAACCGCGCCCAGGAAACGCGCCGGAGGCTCGCGATCTGGGTCTCCATCTCGACGCCCTGCACGTTCCAGGTGATGCGGTCGCCGAGGCCCACGCCCAGCTCGCCCGCCACCTCTTCCTCCACGGAAATGCGTGGAAAGGCGTGGGAACTGCGTGGTCTGTTCCACCACATCCCGGCGATCAGCTCCTCGGAGTCCACGAGGGTGTCGCGGTAGGTGTGGCGATACTCGCGCCGCACCGCCCAGCGCGCGCGCAGCGACTCGGCGGGCTGGCCGTTCACCCGCGCGATCCGCGCCGGCACGATGGGCGTCTGCTCGCCCGCCGGCAGCCCGCGCTCCCGCAGCACGGCGGCCACGCCGTCCCGCTGATCCCCCTGAATGTCGAACAGCACGAGATTGGGCCGATCGGACGAGGCGTCGAGCGAGAACTGGTCCACCAGGTTGCGTTGCACCACGTAGAGCGTGGCCACCAGGAACACGCCGAAGCCGATCGCGAGCGTGACGGGCACGGTCTGGTTCTCGGGCCGAAACAGATTCGCGACGCCCTGACGGATCACGTAACTCGCGCGCTTGGGAAAATGTCGTCGGATGACGGTCATCAGTAGTCGGGCCGCCCCCCACAGCACCCCGGTGGCCACGAGCACCGCGCCTGCAAAGGCGATTCCTACCGCCGCATTCGGCGCCTGCCAGATCGATACGAGCGCGAGACCCGCGAGGAGCATCCCGATCACCAGCAGTTGGCCGCCCGGCCGTCCGGCCGTCCGGCCGTCCGTCTCTCGGCGCAACGCCCGCAGCGGCGGCACGTCCTTCAGCCGGAGCAGCGGCAGCAGCGCGAAGGCGGCCGCGGTGCCGGTGCCGATCGCGAGCCCCGCCCAGACCGTCGGCCAGTCAACTGCGACGGACACTCGCACGGGAAGGAAGTCAGCCACGACGGTCGGAAGCATCATCTGGACCCCAAGGCCCACGGCTACGCCCGCCGCCGCGCCCAGCGTGCCGAGGGCGACGGCCTGGATGACGTAGATGGCGAGCACGGTGCGCGCCGACGCGCCGAGGCAGCGCAGCAGCGCCGCGCCGTCGAGCTTTTCGCGGACGAACACGCTGACGGCGCTCCCCACGCCGAGGCCGCCGAGCAGCAGGGCCACGAGTCCCACGAGTCCCAGGTAGCGCGCCAGACGGCCGAGCGCTTCCGAGATGTCCTGCTCCTCTTCCGCCGCCGTCTCGGAGCGGATTCGATGCCGCTCGAACAGCGCGTTGTGGCCGTTCAGGAACCGCTGCAGCTCGGCGCTGTCCGGGATGCGCAGATAGGCGCGGTATTGGGCGCGGCTGCCGAAGCGGAGCAGGTTGGTCTCGCCGAGGTACTGCGCGGGGAGGAAGACGCGCGGGCCGATCGCGGTGCGGAGGCCGACGTCGCCCGGGGCATCGGTCACGATACCGAGAATCGGGAACCGGGAATCGCCGATCAGGACCGTGTCGCCGACGCGAACGTTGAGATGGACGAGCACCGCGGGATCTGCCAGGACGCCGCGGGCATCCTGGAAGCTCTCCCACCGGTCGGGCGGCTCGGTCACGATCGTGCCGTAATACGGGAAGCCGCCGGAGATCGCCCGCACTTCGAACAGCCGGGTGAGTCCGCTTCTGGGCGCGAGGACCATCGAGCCGAAGCTCGTCACGCGGGCGGCGTTCGCGCGGGCCGAGTCGAGCACCGTCTCGATCGAGTCGGGGAACGGGCCGCGGGAGCGGAGCTCGAGGTCGGCGCCGAGCAGCTCGCGGGCCTGTGCGCGCACGGCGGCGGAGACGTTGGCGCTGAACGAGTTGATCGCGACGAGCGCCGCGACGCCGAGGCTGACGGCCGCGAGGTAGAGCGCCAGCCGACGCCGAGACCGGCGACTTTCTCGCAGAGCCATCAGCAATGCAAACTTCAAATGATCGCTCCGCCCGCCAGGCGAATGGTGCGGTTGGCGAGATTCGCGAGCGCGGGGTCGTGCGTCACGAGCACCAGTGTGGTCCCGGCGCCTCTGTTCAGCGCGACGAGCAGGTCGATGACGGTGTGCCCGGTCTCGGCGTCGAGGCTGCCCGTCGGCTCGTCGGCGAACAGGATCTTGGGGCCGTTGGCAAAGGCTCGCGCGATGGCCACGCGCTGCTGCTCGCCGCCCGAAAGCTGGGCGGGGTAGTGGTGCGTCCGATCCGCGAGCCCCACGCCCGCGAGCAGGTCCTTTGCACGTTCCAACTTTCCAACGCCGTCACCGTGAAGCTCAATTGGTACGAGCACATTCTCGATCGCCGTGAGCGTAGGCAGCAGCTGAAACGTCTGAAACACGAAGCCCACCTTCTCCGCGCGGAGTCGTGCGCGCGCATCTTCGGAGAGCGGCCCCAAGTCCTGGCCGTCGAGCCGCACCACGCCACGGGTGGGCCGGTCGAGACCCGCGAGCAGGCCGAGGAGGGTGGTCTTGCCGCTGCCGGAGGGGCCGGTGATGGCGACGAACTCCTGCGCGTTGATGGCGAGGTTGATATCCCGCAGAACGACGAGCGGCCGGCCGCCGCTCAGATAGGTCTGTTCGAGGTTTTCAGCGACGATCATCATGCGGCACAAGTTAACGATGGTGTGTTGACCCGGTGTTGATTTCTGAATCCCATGATCCGTTGCTATGTCTGCCGAGCCTGTCTACGTTGAACCCATGGCGTCTCCAGCGCTCATGACTGCCGACGAACTGCTGCGCGTCACCATGCCGGGCAAGCGGGTGGAGTTGGTGCGGGGCGTCCTCCAGGTACGCGAGCCGCCAGGGTATCGCCACAACCGAGTGATGAGCGAGCTGGCGCGCGTCCTCGGCAACTACGCCCTGCACCACGGTCTCGGCCGCGTTCTGGCCGGTGACACCGGGTTCAGAATCGGGACGGACCCGGATACCGTACGCGGGCCGGACGTCGCCTTCGTGCCGCGCGACCGGGAGCCGGAGCCTTCCCTGCGGGGCTTCCCGGCCATGGCGCCTGATCTGGTCGTGGAGGTGGTGTCTCATCACGACCATCCCGGCGAGGTGCTCGCGAAGGTCGGAGACTGGCTGACCGGTGGCGCGCGGCTCGTCTGGGTGATCGACCCCGAGCGCCGGCTGGCGCGCGTCTATCGCGCCGACGGCAGCGAGGCGATGGTCGCGGCCGATGGCACGTTGGAGGGAGAGGACGTCCTGCCGGGGTTTTCCTGCCCGCTCGCCTCTATCCTTTAGGTTCTCTCAGGTTTCTGTTGGTGTGGGTCGCCCTCGCCTGCAGCGGCGAGGACCGGCCGTCCGGCCGTCCGGCCATCCGGCCGTCAGCCTCTGATTCACGTCCCGTCGTCCTCTTCTTCGGCACCAGCCTCACCGCCGGGCTCGGCCTCGAGCCGGAGCAGGCCTATCCCGCGCTGATTCAGCAGAAAATCGACTCGGCGGGGCTCCCGTTCCGCGCCGTCAATGCCGGGGTGAGCGGCGAGACCTCGGTAGCGGGGCTGCGGCGCATCGACTGGCTGCTCTCCCAGCCCGTGGCGGTGCTGGTGCTCGAGCTGGGGGCGAACGACGCGCTGCGCGGCCAGGACCTCACCGCGGCGCGGCGCAATCTCCAGGAGATCATCGACCGCACGTTCATCAACACTTGGGAAGACAAGCCGACAGTGGACGCGGTCAAGGCGACGGGTCGCAAGCAACTGATCATCGCAGGGCTGTGGACCGAAATATGTGTTGCCATGCCAGCTATCCAGGCTGCTGTCGAGGGCTGGGACGTCACTGTTATCACGGATGCGTCTGGCGGTACGTCGGTAGAGGCTCACGAAGTCGGTATACAGCGCATGATTGCGGCCGGCGTGAATATGATGACCTGGATGGCATTGGCGTCCGAGTGGCAGCGGGACTGGGCGCGGACCGAGCACCTTGCCGGGATACTCGATGTTATGAGGCTGCATGGCGGTGGCAGCAGTATTGCATA
>JAUYMC010000013.1 GCA_030699545.1 Gemmatimonadales bacterium
GCCGGCGCCCTTGGCGGCGCCGTGGGCGCTTCCCGGCCCGTCGTCGATGCCGGCGTGGTCCCCTACCACCGTCACGTCGGCATCAGCGGCCGGATCGTCAGGCCAAGGTTGTACATCGCCTGCGCCATCTCCGGGTCGGTCCACCACGTGAGCGGCATGAAGGGCTCCGGAACGATCATCGCGATCAACCGGGACGCGCACGCGCCCATCTTCCAGTTCGCCGACCTCGCCGTCGTCGGCGACGCCCGAGAGATCGTGCCGGCGCTGCTCGCGGCGCTGCGAGGGAGCGAAGGCTCAAACGGCCGAGGGGCGAGGGAGCACGTCATCGGCGCCCTTGCTGCCAGTATGAGAGGCGCGCCGGCATGAGAGTGGCCGTCTGCGTTACCAGCGCGGTCGACCCGGAGGAGCGGCTGGAGTTCCTGCCAGGCCGGGGCCCCTCCAATCTGGACGGACTGCGGCGGGAGCTAAACCGCGCGGACGCCTGTGCGCTGGAGGAAGCATTACGGCTCAAGGACAGGCGCCGGGACCTCGAAGTGTTCGCGCTGGGCATGGGCCCCGCGTCGGCGACGGACGTGCTGCGCGAGGCCCTCGGCCAGGGAGCGGACGGCGCCGTGCGTCTGTGGGACGAGGCATTCGCGGGCTCCGATGCTCTTGCGACAGCCGGCCTGCTAGCGAGAGCGGCTCGCGCCCTCCGGGCGGACGTGGTGATCTGCGGCGAGCGCGCGATGGACGGAGAGACGGGGCAGGTCGGCATCTACATGGCCGAGGTCCTGGACCTGCCCGTCGTCACCGGCGTCGTCCGCCTCGAAGTAACGGACGATTGCGAGGCGATCGCCGACCAGCGGCTGGAGCGCGGGCTCCGGAGGAGGGTCCGCTGCCGCCTGCCCGCCCTCTTCACAGTCGAGGAAGGCGCCAACCGGCCACGGTATCCGCGGCTGCGCAGCCGGCTGCGCGCGAAACACGCTGCCATACCCGTCTGGGGCGTTAGCGAGTTGGGCCTGGAGCCGGACGCCGTCGGGCAAGCCGCGTCCCGGACGGCAGTGATCCGCCTCTCGCCGCCGAAGCCGACGACGAAGGGCATCTTCGTCCCGGACCGCGAGCTATCCGCTGAGGAGCGCCTTGCGCAGATACTCTCGGGCGGATTCGACCAGCGCCCGGCCGGTGGGCAGCGTCCAGCCGGCCCCCTGGCCGGCTCGCCGGCCGACCAGGCGCGCGAGATCGCCCGTTTTCTGGCCGACGGGAAGCACCTTTAGGGCGCGAAAAGAAAGGGGAGGATATGTCCGAAACAACCCAGCAACAGGCGAAGAAACAGGTGCCCCTGCGGCCGGACATCTTCACGCTGCCGGGACCGGGAGAGAAGCCGCGACTCCTGGGCTGCCGCTGCCCCCAGTGTGGCGAGCACTTCTTCCCTCGCCGCCGCATCTGCCTGGGATGCGGCCACCAGGGGCTGGAGCCGGCGGAACTCGGTCCGCGCGGACGCGTTTCGACCTATACCATTGTCCACCAGAAGACGGCGGGATCTCTGGTCGAGCCTCCCTACGCCATCGCCCAGGTGCGGCTGACCGAGGGCGTAGTAGTCCAGAGCCTCCTGACCGAGTCCGACCCGGCGAAGATCAGGTGCGGCATGGAGGTGGAGATGGTCCTGGAGAAGATCGGGGAGAACGCGGAGAAGGACGACCTCATCGCCTTCAAGTTCCGACCGGTCTGAGGCAGCAGCGCTAGTCCGGCGAACAGCCGGGGAGGAGTGAGATGAGCGAAAAGCAGGTAGTGATCCTGGGCGTGGGCGTTACGCCTTTCGGGCGCTTTCCCGACCTGAGTCTGGAAGACCTGGGCCGGGAAGCGGCTCTGGCCGCCCTCAAAGACGCGGGCGTCGACTACAAGGAGATCGAGTCGGGCTTCTGCGGCCGCGTCCAGCAGGGGGCCGGCGTCGGCATGCGCGTCTTCGGCGAGCTGGGGCAGACCGGCATCCCCATCACCAACGTCGAACTGGCCTGCGCCAGCAGCTCCCGCGCGTCGATGATTGCGGCGGAGTTCATCAACGCCGGCATATACGACCTCTGCCTGGTCATCGGCGTCGAGAAGATGCAGCGCGGCCCGCTTGGCAGCGGCGCCGGGTCCGGTTCGGGCTCCTACCAGGCGCAGATGGGGATGGGCGTCATGCCGGCCACGTATGCGATGATGGCGCGCCGGCACATGGACCAGTACGGCACCAAAGCCGAGCACTTCGCCCAGGTTGCGGTGAAGTCACATCGCAATGGCGTGCTCAACCCGCGGGCCCAGTACCGGCAGGCCATGACGCTCGAGGAGGTGATGAACTCCCGGATGATCGCGGAGCCCATCACCCTGTACCAGTGCTGTCCCACCACGGATGGCGCATCGGCCGTCGTCCTCGCTTCCCCGAAGAAGGCTGCCCAGTACACCTCCCGGCCGGTGTACCTGTCCGGCTGGGCCGGCGGCAGCCCGAAGTTCAGCCGGGGCGAAGCAGCCGGAGACGAGGGTCCGACCGAGGCGCTGGCGCATCGTGCCTACGAGATCGCTGGCGTTGGCCCCGAGGACGTGAACGTCGCCCAGGTACACGACGCCTTCAGCCCGGGCGAGATCCTGACGAT
This sequence comes from Gemmatimonadales bacterium, assembly GCA_030699545.1. Classification (GTDB taxonomy): domain Bacteria; phylum Gemmatimonadota; class Gemmatimonadetes; order Gemmatimonadales; family GWC2-71-9; genus 20CM-2-65-7. The sequence continues at coordinate 2,610 of JAUYMC010000013.1, forward strand.
CGAGGAGATGGGGTTCTGCAAGAAGGGCGAAGGAGGACCGTACGTCTGGGAAGGCCAGACCGAGATCACCGGTAAGACGCCGGTGAACACCGACGGCGGGCTCCTGAGTAGAGGCCACCCGATGGGCGCCACCGGCGGCGCAATGA
>JAUYMC010000024.1 GCA_030699545.1 Gemmatimonadales bacterium
GCCGGCGAGGCGGGGGCCGTCACCCGCGCTGTCCTCCGGTCTCGAGCGCGCGCAGCTCGGCGAGCTGGCGGTCGAGCAGCGCGCGGAAGCCGCCGACGTACTGCTGGAACTGCCGCTCTGTTTCCGCCATGCGCACCTGCACCGCCGTCTCGGCGGCGCGGGCCTCGTCGAGCAGCCGCTTGGCCTCCGCCTCCGCCTCGCGCACGATCACCTGCCCTTCGCGCTCGGCGGCGGCGCGGGTATCCTGGCGCAGCTGCTGGGCCGCGACCAGCGCTTCGTTCATCGCCTTCTCCCGCTCGCGGAACACGCGCAGCTGCTCGGTCAACGCCGACAGCCGCTCTTCGAGCACGGAGCGCTCGCGGATCGCCCGTTCCAGCGCGTCGGCGACACGCACGCGGAAATCCTCGACGCCGAGCGTGTCGTACCCGCGCAGCGTCTTGCGGAATTCCTGTTTGCGGATGTCCAGCGGCGTCAGGGTGAAAGCGTCGTCGCTCATGGGCTCCTCGGACCGAACAGTACGGTACCCAAGCGGATCACCGTTGCTCCCTCCGCGACTGCTATAGCGTAGTCGGCGGACATCCCCATCGAGAGGGTCGGCAGCCATAATCCATCCTCCTTCAGCGTATCCCGCAGCACGCGCAAGCTCCGGAAGGTCCGGCGCTGCACGTCCTCGTCATCCGTGAACGGCGCGATCGTCATCAGTCCTTCCAGCCGCAGCTGCGCGAGCGCCGCGATGTGCCGCGCCAGCGCCGGCGCCGCTTCGGGCGGGCAGCCGCGCTTCTGCGGCTCGCGCGCCACGTTCACCTGGAGCAAGACCCGCACCGGCTCCCTCGCGCGCCGGTCCAGCTCCGTGGCCAGCTCCAGCGAATCGAGCGACTGAACCATCGCGAAGCGTCCCGGGACGAGCTTCGCCTTGTTGCGCTGCAGATGCCCGATCAGATGCCAGCGCGCCGTCGGATCGGCGACCGCGTCCTGCTTGTGCAGCGCTTCCTGGACGCGGTTCTCCCCGATCTCGGCCAGGCCCGCCGCCAGCGCCGCGCGCACGGCGTCCGGCCCGAATCCCTTGGTCACCGCCACGATCGTGACGCTGTCCGGGATCTTGGCCCTCACCTGTGCCAACCGCTCCGGGAGGGCCTCAAAACTCATAGCCGGCAAATATAGTTGCTAGGGGCCGAACAGGCGTTCCACGCCCTCGGTTTCGATGCGGCGCAGGAGATCGGCCAGTGGCCGTGTGGGATTCAGGCGGTAGGCCCGGCGGAACCGCAGGAGCGTCTCCGCCGCGTTGCGGCGGTGGGCGGCGGCGTTGCCCAGCTCCAGCTCTACGACCGAGAACGACGTCGCAATTTGGTCCGCCGCCGGCTCGAGCTCGAGCGAGTCGGGGGGAACGGTGAACAGCGCGCCGTAGCGGTACACCGAATCGGCGAGCAACCGGGTGCGGGCGGTGTCCACCATCGGGCCCTGCAGCCCGCGCAGCAGCCCGGGCACCGTGTCCGCCCGCCCGGGGAGGACGCGATACACGAGTCCCTCCAGCGCGAGATGGGGATCGAGCCCGAGCCATTGGCCGCGGCCCGACGACACGCCGAACGTGACGGGGCGCCCGCGCGGCAGTGACGCCGCAATCGTGAACAGGATGATCTGATCGCTGATCCGAAACCCCTGCCCCGCGCGGACCGGCAGCTGGAACGCGCCCGACTGGAATACGCCGTCCTGGCTCAGACGGTACGGCGTCAGCTGATCGACGTCACCCAGCCGGATGCCGAGCGTGGTCCCGTCCGGCGGCGCTTCGCGCGGCGCGTTGGCCCGGTGCACGGCGGGCGCGCGGGCGGGGTCGAACGGCCGCGTCGGCCGCGCGATCAGCTGGCGCACGTACCAGTCGAGGTTGGCGAGCGACAGGTTGACGAGCGTCACGTCCTGGCGCACGCCCTCGACTTCCTGGAGATACCAGACGGGAAACGTGTCGTTGTCGCCGTTGGTGAACAGCACGCCATAGGGCCCGACCGATTGCAGGAGGTTGTACGCGAAGTCGCGCGCGATCGTCGCGTCCGGCCCGTGGCGCCGGGACGCCATCGTGAAGTTCAGCGCGAACGGCAACAGGGTGACGGCGGCGGCCGCCCCGAGCGCCCAGCGCGGCGGCGGCGCGCCCAACTGACGGATGACACGCGCGAGCCCGAGCCCCGCGAACACGCCCCACACCTGAAAGCTCGCGATGAAGAAGTAGTCGCGCTCGCGGACTTCGTGCTGCTCCAGCAGGTTGGGGTACTGGTCCCAGAAGAGCGAGAACCCCGCCCTGAAGTTCATATAGACGACGAGCCCCAGCCCCGTCACGAGCCAGAGCGTGCCGAGGAGGTAGGCGATGCCGCGGTCGCGACGCCGCACCTCCTCGATGCCGAGCGTGCCGAGCGCCGCGAACAGCAGCCACGGCAGGACCGACAGCCGGCCGAGGCTCCGGCCAAACTGCCACAGCCAGTACTGCGCGTAGTTCACCAGCTGCTGCCCGAACAGCACCACCGTCCGTCCCGGATTGTCGGAGCCGGCGAGGAACATCGGATGGTCGAGCGGGCTGCGCTTGGGATACTGATCGCGGCGGATGACCGCCAGCAGATTGCGCCACGTCTCGGGATCGGCTTCGTCGAGCAGCGGCTGGAGCCCGGAGCGGATATAGAGGAATGCGTAGGTCGAGACGCCCACCGCCGCGACGACGAGCGCGACGAGCGGGAACGCGTAGGAGCGGGCGCGGACGCACTGCGCCAGCGCCGCAGCGAACAGCAGGCCGCCGAGGAGGAGGAGCGGCGTGCTCCCCAGCCCGACGCCGATGAGCACGACCCACAGCGCGCTGAGCGTCGCCCAGTCGGCCCACTCGCCGGCACGCGCCGCGGGATCTCCCCCCGCCGGCTGGCGCAGCGTGTAAAAGATGAAGAGCGACACCGCCGGCCCCACGAGCAGCGTCAGCAGGTGGTTCCCGATCGCCAGCGACGCCAGGTACACAATCACCAACAGGGCGTGCGAGGCGCGCGGCGTGCCGCGCAGGTCGCGCCAGCGCAGGCACAGCCAGCAGATAGCGGCGATGCTGAACGTCGCGACCGAGTAGACCTCGGTCTCGTTGCTGTTCTGCCAGACGGTGAAGGAGAAGGCGGCGAGGATCGCGGCGGCGGCGGCGGCGCCGATCCGCAGCACGCGCGCTTCCGTCTCGAGCACGCGGTGCGCGACGAGGAAAAAGCAGGCGGCCGCGGCCGCCGAGAAACAGGCGCTCATCAGATTGAGCCGCCAGGCGTACTCGCCGATCCGGACGACGTCGCCCCAGACGTGGCCCAGCATCACGAACAGCGGCGTCCCCGGAGGATGCGGGACGCCGAGCACGTAGGCGGCGGTGATGAATTCGCCCGCGTCCCACAGCGTGACCGTGGGCGCGAGCGTGATCAGATAGCCGACGAGGACGAGGGCCGCGACGGCCGCCGCCGCGCGGTAGGGAGGCGACGCGTCAGGTGGCAGGCTGCGTCACCCGCTCGCCGCCTTCCAGATGCGACACGGCCCCCGACAGGAGATCGCGCACCTGCTGCGGCGTGAGATGGCGGTACAACAGGCCGTGGCTCGCGACGGAAATCGTCGAGGTCTCTTCCGAGACGACGAGCACGGTGGCGTCCGTTTCCTCCGACAGGCCGATCGCGGCGCGATGGCGCGTGCCGAGCGACTTGTCCGCTACCTTGAACTGGGTGAGCGGCAGCACGCAGCCCGCGCCGATGATCTGGTCGCCCCGGATGAGCACCGAGCCGTCGTGCAGCGGCGAGTACGGCGTGAAGATCGTCGTGAGCAGATCGGCCGACACCTTGGCTTCCATCGGGACGCCGGTCGTGATGAATTCCTCGAGCCCGATGTCGCCTTCCACGGCGATGATCGCGCCGGTGCCGGCGCGCGACAGCCGGTCGAGCGCCTCCGCGATCTCTTCGGCCACCGACTGCCGGTCCCCGCGCGAGAAGGCGCGCATGAACCGCGACTGGCCGAGGCGCGCCAGCGCGTTGCGCAGCTCCGGCTGGAACACGACGACCGCCGCAAACGCGCCGTACGTGAAGACGACGCCCAGCAGCGAGGAGATCATCGTGAACTTCGCAAAGACGGCCACGAAGTAGGTGAGCGACAGGATGACGAGGCCGATGACGATCTGGAGGGCGCGGGTGCCGACGAGGAACAGCAGGAAGCGGTAGACGACGAACGACACCAGCAGGATCTCGAAGAGATCCGGCCAGAGCGGCGGCAGCAGGAACTTGATGGCGTCGAAGTTCACGTTGGATGCGTGGTTGCGCTCGCCAGCATGAGAGCCTCGCGCGTGAGGGCGACGTCGTGGACCCGGAACAGCCGCGCCCCCCGCTCCCAGGCGAGGGCACAGGCGACCGCTGTCGCGCGGTCACGATCCTCCACCGGACGCCCGGTGGCGGCGCCGAGAAACCGCTTGCGGGACGGACCGACCGCTACAGGATAGCCCAGCCCGACGATCGTGGCCAGTTCATCGAGCAGCCGGAAGGTGTGCGCCCCCGTCTTGGCGAACCCGAGCCCGGGGTCGAGCACGATGCGCTCGCGCGCAATCCCCGCCTGCTCCGCCCGTTCCGCCGCGCCCCGCAGCTCGCCCGCCACCTCGGCGGTGACATGGCGGTACGTCGCGAGGTCGTCCATCGTCAGCGGCGTCCCGCGCATGTGCATCAGGATCACGCCGGCCCCCGCCTCCGCCACCACGCCCGCGAGGGCGGGATCGTGCCCCAGCGCCGAGACGTCGTTCACCACCGCGGCCCCCGCCGCGAGGGCCGCGCGCGCGACGTCCGCCTTGCGCGTATCGATCGACACCGGCCCCACCCCGTCGCGGACCAGCCTTTCGATCACGGGGAGGACGCGGTCGATCTCTTCGGCCGCGGAGACGGGCGCCGCTCCCGGACGCGT
>JAUYMC010000025.1 GCA_030699545.1 Gemmatimonadales bacterium
ATCGGTTTGACTTCCCAGTTCCATTTCCAAATCGCGTAGATCGCGGGATAGACCACAAGCTCCATGACGAAGGACGTAACGATCCCGCCGACCATCGGCGCGGCGATGCGCTTCATGACGTCCGCCCCCGTCCCGCTGCTCCACAGGATGGGTGCGAGGCCCGCCATGATCGCGACGACCGTCATCATCTTGGGCCGCAGCCGCTCGACCGCGCCCTCGTGTACGGCCGCCGCGACGTCGGCGGCCTCCGCCATCTGTCCCGCCGCGCGCCGGCGATAGAACGCTTCATCCAGGTAGATCAACATGATCACGCCGGTCTCAGCCGCCACGCCGGCGAGCGCGATGAATCCCACCCAGACGGCGACGCTCGTGTTGTAGCCCAGCGCCCAGATGGACCAGATCCCGCCGACCAGCGCGAACGGCAGCGACAGCATGACGAGCAGCGTCTCCTCCACACCGCGGAAGTTCAGGTATAGCAGCAGGAAGATGATACCGAGCGTCAGCGGTACCACGAGCGTCAGCTTTTTTCGGATGCGCTCCATCGATTCGAACTGGCCGCTCCAAGTCAGGCGGTAGCCGGCAGGCAGAGTCAACGCGGCGGCCACCACGCGCCGCGCGTCACGGACGTAGCCGCCGAGGTCGCGTCCCTCGATGTCCACGTACACCGTCGTCACCGGAAACGCGTCGTCGGTCTTCACCGCCATGGGCCCTTCGACCACGCTCACCCGCGCGATCTGCCCCAGCGGGACTTGCAGCCCCGACATCGCGGGCACGATGATGCGGCGCAGCTTGTCGGGGTCGTCCCGCAGCTCGCGGGGGTAGCGGACGTTGACCTCGTAGCGCTCGCGCCCTTCGACCGTCACGGCCGCGGTCATGCCGCCCGCCGTCGCCATCACCGCGTCGTGCAGATCGCCGATCGTGAGACCGAACCGCGATGCCGCCAGATGGTCGAGATGGATATCCACGTAATAGCCCGACACGTTGCGCTCGGCGAAGACGTTGCGAGTGCCGCGGACGTCGCGCAGGATGCGCTCGACCCGCTCTCCCAGCTGCTGCAGCGTGTCGAGGTTGGGACCGTAGATCTTGACGCCGACGGGGGTGCGGACGCCCGTGGCCAGCATGTCGATCCGGTTCTTGATCGGCATCGTCCAGGCGTTCGTGACGCCGGGTAGCCGCACCGCGCGGTCCATCTCGCTCACGAGGCGCTCGGTCGACATGCCGCGCCGCCACTCGTCATGCGGTTTCAGCACGATCGTGGTCTCGTACATGTCGAGCGGCGCGGGATCGGTCGCCGTGTTGGCACGCCCCACTTTGCCGAATACGCTGGCGACTTCGGGGAAGGCGGCGAGCACGGAGTCCTGATGGCGCATGATCTCGCGCGCCTGCCCGATCGACACACCCGGCACGGTCGTCGGCATGAACAGCAGCGACCCTTCGTCGAGCGGCGGCATGAACTCGCTGCCGAGCCGGCTCCACGGCAGCGCCGTGGCCGCCAGCAGCAGCGCCGCGCCGGCGACGACGCGCCACGGATACCGGAGCACCCGCGCAATGACCGGCCGGTAGAGGCGCATCAGCCAGCGGTTGACGGGGTTCGTTTCCTGCGGCCGGATCTTCCCCCGCACCAGATAACCCATCAGCACCGGCACGAGGGTGATGGATAGCAGCGCCGCCCCCGCCATGGCGAACGTCTTGGTGAACGCCAGCGGCTTGAACAGCCGGCCTTCCTGCTGCTCGAGCGTGAACACCGGAAGAAATGACACGACGATGATGAGCAGTGAGAAAAACAGCGGCGGGCCCACCTGAACCGCCGCTTCGCGGACGATCTCCCACCGCCTTTCTGCTTCCAGCTCCCCGCTCCCGGCTCCCTCTTCTCGTTCCAGGTGTTTATGCATGTTCTCGATCATCACGATCGCGGCATCCACCATGGCGCCGATGGCGATCGCGATCCCGCCCAGGCTCATGATGTTCGCGCCCACGCCCAGCCAGCGCATCACCACGAACGAAATCAGGATGCCGAGCGGCAGCGTGAGAATCGCGACGAGCGCGGAGCGGAAGTGGAGCAGGAACAGTACCGAGACGAGCGCCACGATGAGCGACTCTTCGAGCAGTGTGCGGTTCAGGTTCGCGATCGCTCGATGGATCAGATCGGCGCGGTCGTACACGGGGACGAGCCGCACGCCGCGGGGCAGCGTGCGCTGGATCTCGGCGATCCGCGTCTTCACCGCTTCGATGGTCTTCAGGGCGTCGCCGCCGAAACGCATGATCACGATACCGGCGACCACTTCGCCGCGGCCGTTCAGGTCGGCCGCGCCGCGGCGCGGTGCGGGGCCCACCTGCACGCGGGCCACGTCGGCGACGTGAATCGGTGCGCCGCCCATCGTGCTGCCGACCGCCACGTTCTCGACGTCGGCCACGTTCCGCAGGTAGCCGAGGCCGCGGATCATGTACTCGCGGCCGCCCATCTCGATCACGCGCGCCCCGACGTCGGCGGAGTGGCTGCCGAGCGCCTCGACGACGCGCATGACCGGGATCCGGTAGGCCCGCAGCTTCTCCGGATCCACTTCCACCTGGTACTGCTTCACGAATCCGCCCAGGCTCGCGACCTCGGACACGCCGGGGAGCGCCGTGAGCTGGTAGCGGATATACCAGTCCTGGAGGCTGCGCAGCTCGGCGAGGTCGAGCGAGTCGCTCTCGAGGATGTACTCGAACACCCAGCCGACGCCGGTCGCGTCCGGGCCGAGCGCGGGCTCGACGCCCCGCGGCAGTCGCTGGCGCAGGCCGTTCATGTATTCGAGGACGCGCGAACGCGCCCAGTACAGGTCGGTGCCGTCCTCGAACAGCACGTACACGAGCGACAGCCCGAAGAACGAGAACCCGCGGACCACGCGCGCGCCCGGCACCTTGAGCATCTCGGACGCGATCGGATACGTGATCTGGTCCTCGACGATCTGCGGCGCCTGCTCGCTGAACTCCGTCTGGATCACGACCTGCACGTCGGACAGGTCGGGCAGCGCATCGAGCGGCGTCTTCTGCACCGCATAGATTCCCCATGCCGCGACCAGCACCGTCGCCATCAGGACCAGAAAACGGTTGGCGACCGACCAGCGGATCAGTGCCGCGATCACTTTGCCCCCTTGCGTTCCATCCGCTCGATCACATAGTCGTTATCCGGCGTGGGCTTGGCAGCCAGCTCGAATTCCACCGTATCGCCTCTTTTCAGCGTCCGTAGCGTGGTCTTGTC
>JAUYMC010000030.1 GCA_030699545.1 Gemmatimonadales bacterium
GTCCGCCTCGCGCGCGCGCAACCGAGCCTGCCGGCGCTCTTCGATCTCCCTCTCCTCCGCCGCAGCGCGCTCCGCACGCCGGCGTTCGTTGACGGCAACATTCGGGTCCACCCCGCCGGGCGGGATGAAGGTGGTGGGCTCCTCTTTCTCAGGTGCCGGTGGGTTCCCGAGAACCTTTGCGGCCGCGCCGGCGCCGAACTTCGCGTCGAAGATATCGGCAAGTTTCGGGTTCGTCTTCAGCCTCGCGATGTCCGCGTCGCCCGGCTGCGGCTTGTCGTCCGACGCGTCAGGGGCCGCCGTAACGCCAGCCTTGGAGAACAGTAGCGCGTAAGCCTGCGCCTGCAGCTTCTTGTTCTCCTCCTGGGCGACCTTCCATGCCGCGTCCGCGGCAGCCTTAGCCTCCGGGGTGGCGGTCATGTCGGCGAGGGCCGCCTTATGCTCAGCCTGCGAGATACGCAGGTTCGCGTTCGAGGCATTGAGGAGCGTCGCCGCGAGGGTGCGCGCTTCCTTGTCGACAACCTTCATCGGCTTGCCATCCGGCCCGGGCAGCGTCTTGCTCTTCCCGGTGCGGACGTCCACAGCGATCATCTCGTTCTGGTCGTTCGAGGTGACGGTGTACCGCGGGTCGACGATGTGCTTCGCCATCGCGATCTTGCGCGTCTTCTCGAGCATCTCCGGCGTCGCGAGGGCCTCGACCTGCGCAACCGCAGTATCGATCGCCGCCTTCCGCTGCCGCGGCTCCAGGGCATCGAACTTCGCCATCTCGGCCCGCAGGTTTTCGGTGTTGACCGCCTTCGCCTCCGCAACCCGGCGGGCGAGCGCGGCGGGAGCGTTCGTGTTAAGCAGCCCCTCGCGCGCGGTCCCGACCGCTGTTTCTGTAGCGGCAGCCAACGCCGGCGCGCGGCCCTCGCGCGCGACCTCGGCCGCGGTGCGCCGCGTATCGGACGCGAGCTCGCGCTCGCCCGAAAGACGGCTCGCGAGCTCAATCTTGCGCTGTTCGAGCGACGCACGAACGCCCTCGAGCCCGACTGCGGCCGCGGCACCACCGGCGGCGCTTAGAGCGTTCGACCAATTGAGTTTCATCTATGCGGCTCCGGGTTGCGTGGGTTCGCGGCCGATGCCGTGAATTTTGGACATTTTTTCGTTATCGCCCATCACCCCTTGAACGCGCGATGCCATCTCGCCGAGTTTCTCCGGCGTCAGACCGAGCCGCGGCGAAATCGTCTCGATGAACAGCGTCGTCGCCTCATCTATCACGCTCGCATCGATCTCGATTTTTCCGATCCGCTCGGCAAAATCGAGCGCCTCGAGCGCGAGCGTCATCCCGGCGGGGATCATCGCGTCGACTGGCATCGCCCCCTTGGCGGCACGCCGCAGCACGCCGACGAGTCCGATCGCGCCCTTGACGGCGTCCTCGACCACGTTCTCGCTTTCGCGAAGCTGAGCGAGGATATTGTTCTTCTCGCCCATCGCGAACTTCATCCCGGCGACGACGATCTTCTGATAGCTCTCGCGCACGCCAGCCTTCAGCCGCTGCTCGATCTGGACGATCGTTTGCTTGATGAGGGTGTTCTCGGCGATCAGACCTTTGCTCATGCGGCCCTCCCGGTGATGTTGAGGAGCCCAGGTGCGGGCGTGAGGTACGTCGGGCGTTCGGTGCGGCCGTAGACGTCACGCCGCGGCGCGGATGTGGCGCCCGGGAGCGGCGCCGCAATGTTCGTCGCCCGCTGCCGGTCGAGCTCGGCGCGGGACTTGTACAGCTCCTCCTGCCCCTCCTTCGAGGTATCGAAGAGACCCTGAATGGCGGACCCGCCCACTTGAAGTAGCCCGTAGCTGAACATCTGGTTGTCTTTGACGAACTTCATCGCCGGCTGCGCAAACTCCTTCGCGACGTCCAGAAAGCTCGCCGTAGCCTTGGAGACGATTGGCGCATTCACCATCCCTTCGACCGCTGCCGGCACCCCGGCCTGCGCGGCCGTCGCGCCCGCGGCGGTACCGCCGCCAGCTGCAGCTACGTCAGGGATGGCGTTCGGGACGACGCTCTGCAGCGCCTCCTGCGCAACAGCGCCAGGCGTCGCGGCTGCCGCTCCCGGTGCGGCGGCCGCGGCTACGTCAGCGGCCCCCGCGGCGGCGCCCGCGCTCTTCGCCGCGACGGAGCTGGCACCGAGCACGCCAGCACTCTGAGCTAGGGCGCCGACGCCCCCGACGAGGCCCATCACAGCGCCGATCTTCATCAGATCTTTGCTCTTCGTAACGACACCTACACCGGCGGCGACGGCGCCGATGGCCGCGATCGTGGCGAACACAGTGAGGCCGCCGCCCGCAAGCGCTGCCCCTCCCCAGACGGCGGCTCCAACAGCTACAGCAGGCATGGTGTGTCCTTTGAAAATGGCAGGCGTCGGAGAGTCAGGTGGACGAAGAACTCGTCCGCCCCGGTCTCGACGAAACCGAGAATCTTGTTGAACCGCAACTGCCGCGCGTCATCCTTCGGGGTCTTCGTCTCCACCCGCCCGTGCTCCGTGAGAATCGGCTCAAGGTAGCGGCGGATGTCGGCGCGCGTGAGGCGCCACGGCCGCCCGAAAGTACAGAAATGAAGCTCAGGCCCCTTGGTGAGTACCGCCCCAACGATCTCCCCATCTACGGCGTGGGGGTGGATACTCCAGCCCGCGAGGCTCGCGAGGTACTGCTCGCGGGTGATGTAGACCATTTTCTCGACCGCCGCCCAGAGGAGATCCTCGATCGTCAAATCGCGCTCTCGACGAAGAACGGATCGTATGCGGGTGCGGGAGCGGGTGCAGGAGCTGCCGCGGGGGTCGGTGTCGGAGTAGGCGCAGGAGCTGCCGCCGCTACCGGCACGTCAAACGTGAGGTACGACCCCAGGTCCATGTTCGCGACGTCACCAATCAGCTTCAGAGCGTCATTCAGTTGCCGGGCGGCGAGGTTCAGGGCCGCGGTCTTGTCGGCGATGTCCGGGTTCGCGATGATCGCGGCGAAGTTGGCGATGCTCTGCTTGTAGAGGTCGGCCGCGCCGGCGCTCGTCTGCATGAGCATTTTGTAACTCGCTTCGGTGTCCGCGAGCTGCTGCCGGATGGTCCCGTCGGCGTGGATCTTCTGCAGGTCCGCAGTGAGCTGGAACTCCTGCATGATCTTGTTGGCGGCGATCTGTTTGTCGGTCACCGATAGGCTGGTGTCCGCCTGCAGCTTCGCGATCGCGGCGCGGGCGTTATTGTCGGCCTCCGCGAGAAAGCGCGTGTTCGCTGCGTTCACGTTGAACTGGCTCGTGCTCGTCTCGATGTTCGCCCGCTGCAGCTCAGCCACGTTCTTAGCGGCCGCCGTCTGCTCCGCCGCGCGCGCTTGGATCGCGGCGTCGGCCTGCGCGATCGGGAGGGCGGCATCGTAGAGGGCCGCCTGCCCGGCGCCGATCGCCTGGCTCGAGTTGAGGAGGCCGCGGGCGTTCATCTGGCCCGCCGCGCGCGCCGCCGCCTGCTGCATAAGAGGTGAATCAGCATCTATGAGCCCCTTGACGTTCGAGGCCACCGTTGCGTTTGGGTCAACCGTAAAAGGGACGGCGGTCGGGGTGCTCGCGGTCGCCTGCGCGGGGGCGGGCGCGTTGATCAGACTCGTCTGATTTGGATCGACGTAGCCGGCCTCGCCCGGGAGAGCTTTTCCTTGTGCGTCAGGCATCTTACGACCTCGCCACTTTCTTCGTCTTCTCGAACGACCGGAGGCCGCCGAGTCCGAGCATGCCGATCAGGATCTGCATCGTCAGGCTCGTATCGATCACGGGAAAATCGCCCGCGTAGGCGAACCCGACTTGGGTGATGAAGCGCGCGAACGGCTCGAGGATCGCGACGTAAGCCAGCCCCGCGGCGCACGTCCAGCCGGTAAACGGCCGCCAGCCGGCTATGAGCCAATTCGTGCTCGCGGCCTCGACCTTGTTGACCTCGATCTGCGCGAGGTCGATCTTGATCCCGTTCTCCATCGCGAACTTCTGGAACTCGATGTCAAGCTCCCGGAGGCGGATCGTATCCGCCGGAGTAAGGCCCGCAAGCGCATCCTTGATGGCGCCGACGGTCGTATCCTTCGCTCCGAATTGGCCGGCGAGCCACTGCAGGCCGGCGCCGGCGAGACCGCCGGCGGGTCCGCCGAGGAACCCGAGGATCGTCGGCGCGAGCTTGAGGAGATCGTTCATGCGGCTCTCGTTCCTTTGTTGTCGATGGTCAGCGCCATGTGGCGCGGAGTCGCTGTAAAGCTGATATGGACCCACGCCCCGTATTCGAGGATGAGTTGGTCGATGCCGAAGTCCACCATGCGGGCCTTGAGGAAGGCGAATACGGCCTCGACGCTGCCGAACTTGGGTGAGGTGAAATCGAGCGCCTCCCCCTTGACGTGTTGGCTCGTCGGCCTGCTTCCGACCGCGGTGTTGACCTTCAGCGCCCGGAACCAACTACTGACGAGGACCGGCGTCCCCAGGAGCGCGCGAACCGCGTCCATGTGCTTCGCGGTCTGTACGATCGTCGCCTGGGTCTCGTCCTCCGGGGTGTTGTCGAGCCCGCGGCGGGCGGCCGTCTGGGACGCGAGCACCTCAGCCCAGGTGAAGTACTTCGACCCGAGATCGATGAGGCTCATGGTTTGCGGCGCGGCCCGTAGCGCAACCTGTCGTACATCTGCCACCCGAGCCAAGCGATTGAGAAGAGGGCGGCCAGCGGCGGCAGCCAACCGGCGACTGTTGTGATCGCGGTCCCGACTGCGGCCCAGTCGATCCACGTCTTGATGTAGTCGCTCACGGTTCGTTCCTTGTCGTTGTATCCACGAGCCCCGAGCGTGATAGGCTCGACCCAAAAGAGGGACCCCAATGCGACTTGTCTACGCACTCATCCTTATCGCCGGCTTCGATCTTCATTGGGGCTGGTACGTCGCCGCATCGCTCGTCTGGTTCGCGGGCATCGCCTTCCGGAAATGGACGTGGGAAATCCTCGACTACCTCGTTGATTGGCCCCATCACGTTAGGCGACAAGCCAAGCTCCCTGAATGAAGTAGTTGTAGTGGCAGCGCAGCGGTGATCCGAGGTTGCTGAAGAACAGCATTCGCGCCCCAATCGCCCAAGGACCGCCGGACTGCGGCGTGAAGAGCCGCACCAGCACTGGAGAATCAAGCAATGACCGCCTGCTGACCGGCGTCTTACCACCGCTCGCGCTCGCGTTCATCCACTTTCCATTCGACGCGCCGCCATAATATTCTGGATGGAATGTTGCGATAATCCCTGTCGGGACTGCCGGTCCGTTGCTCACGTCATAGAGCTCGATGTCAATGTCGATGTTGAACATTGAATCGTTGTTCGGCGGCGGAACAAGAACAAA
>JAUYMC010000040.1 GCA_030699545.1 Gemmatimonadales bacterium
GCGGGCGGACCGCCGGCGGCGCCGTTCCTCGACCACCCCGCCGACGCCTGGCCACGCGCGCTCGAGCTGAATCTCCTCTCGACCATTCACCTGGCCCGCGCCGCGGTTCCGATCATGCGCGCCGCCCGGTGGGGCCGGATCATCTGCCTCACGTCCGTCGCCGCCAAGCAGCCGCTGCCGGGGCTCATCCTCTCGGCGACGGCCCGCGCGGGCGTGCTCGGCTTCGCCAAAGCGCTGGCGAACGAGGTCGCGGCCGACGGGATCACCGTGAACACCGTCTGTCCCGGCTTCATGGCGACGGACCGGATCGAAGAGCTGAAGAAAACGCGCCCCGCGGCGATGGAGCAGATGGTGGCGGGAATTCCCGCCGGGCGGATTGGACAGCCGAGTGAGCTGGCCGCGGCCGTCACGTTCCTCGCCTCGGAAGGCGCGAGCTATATTACCGGCGCCGTGCTCCAGGTGGATGGCGGATTCACCCGGTCGATCTTCTAGCCCTTCACCCGTCCCTCTTCCCCCGTCCCGGTCTTTCATGCAAGCCATCGTCAAGGACAACCGCGCCCCCGGCCTGAAGGTCACGTCCGTCCCCAAGCCGTCGCCCGGGCCGGGCGAGGTCTTGATCGCGGTGCGGCACGCCGGCGTCTGCGGCACGGACCTGCACATCGCCGACTGGGACGCGTGGGCGCAGGGGCGCATCAAGCCGCCGGTCGTCATCGGGCACGAGTTTGCGGGTGAGATCGCCGCGCTCGGCGATGGCGTGACGGGGCTGCGGAAGGGCCAGCTCGTCACCGCGGAAGGCCACATCGTCTGCGGCCACTGCCTCCAGTGCCGCACCGGCAACAGCCACATCTGCAAGAACACGCGCATCATCGGCGTGGATCGCGACGGCGCGTTCGCCGAGTACATCGTGATGCCGACGACCAACGTCCTGACGCTCTCGGGCATTCCCACCGAGGTCGGCGCGATCATGGACCCGATGGGCAACGCGTTTCATACGGTGCTGACCGCGGACATCCCCGGCAGCACCGTGCTCGTTGTCGGCTGCGGGCCGATCGGCTGCTTCGCGGTGGGCATCGCGCGCGCGGCGGGAGCCACGAAGGTGATCGCCTCCGACGTAAACCCCAAGCGGCTCGCGCTGGCCGCGACGATGGGCGCGCACGTCACGATCAACGCCGCCACGGACGACGTGGTGAAGACGGTGATCGCTGAGACGGGGGGTGAAGGGGCCGACGTGGTCTGCGAGATGTCGGGCGTCCCCTCGGCGCTGCATCAGGCCTTCGCGGCCGTCCGGATGGGGGGCCGCATCCAGCTGCTCGGCCTTCCCAAAGGCGACGTGCCGATCAACTTCGCCGACGAAATCATCTTCAAGGGGATCACGCTGTACGGCGTCATCGGTCGCAAGATGTATGAGACGTGGCACCAGATGCGCCGGTTCCTGACCGGCGGCCAGTTCGACCCGCGCCCCGTGATCACGCACAAGTTCCCGCTCGCCCAGATCGACGAGGCACTCACGGCGATTCGCTCCGGCGACGCCGGCAAGGTCATCCTGGAGATCGCATGAGTCTTGTGGACGATCTGGGCGCCGAGCTCGCGCAGTTCAAGCGGGACGGCGTCTACAAGCGCCTCAACTATCTCGATTCGCCGCAGGCGCCCCGCGTCCGGATGGAAGGGCGCGGCGAGGTCGTCATTCTCTCCTCGAACAACTATCTCGGCCTGTGCAACGTCGCCGAGGTCGTACAGGCGGGAAAGGCGGCGCTCGACCGCTGGGGCGCCGGGACGGGATCGGTGCGCTTCATCTGCGGCACGTTCACCGCGCACCGCGACCTCGAGCAGGCGCTGGCGCGGTTCGTCGGCTGCGAATCGTCGCTCAGCTACGTGAGCTGCTGGAACGCCAATGAAGGCCTCGTTCCCACGCTGCTCGGCGAGCGCGACATCGTCATCTCCGACCAGCTGAACCACGCCTAGAACATCGACGCCGTCCGCCTCGCCAGGACCATCACCAAGTGCCAGACGGCGGTCTACAAGCACTCCGACATGGCGGATCTCGAGGAGAAGCTCAAGGCGGCGGCAGGCTCCCGGCGGAAACTGATCTTCACCGACGGCGTCTTCTCGATGGAAGGCGACATCGCGCGGCTCCCCGAGATCGTGGCGTTGGCCAAACGCTATGACGCGATCGTGGCGGTCGACGACTCGCACGCGACCGGCGTGCTCGGCAAAACGGGCCGCGGCACCGCCGAGCATTTCGGCTTGCTCGGCCAGGTGGACATCATCACTTCGACGCTCGGCAAAGCACTGGGCGGCGCCGCCGGCGGATTCACCGCCGGACCCGCCGCCCTCACCGACTACCTCACGCAGCGCTCGCGGCCGCAGCTGTTCAGCAACGCGCTTCCCCCCACGGTGGCGGGCAGCGCCCTCGCCGCGGTCCGCTACATCGAGGCGCATCCCGAGCTGATTCCCAGGCTGCACCGGAACGCCACGTACTTTCGTGAGCAGCTCACCGCCCTGGGGTTCAAGCCGTTGGCCGGCGAAACGCCGATCGTGCCGGTGATGCTCGGCGAGACGGCGAAGGCGATCGAGATGAGCGAGCGGCTGCTGGCCGAGGGGGTCTTCGTGACGGGATTTGGGTATCCCGTTGTGCCACAGGGACATGCGCGTGTCCGCTGCCAGCTGTCGGCAGCCCACTCGCAGCACGACATGGACTTCGCGCTGCGCGCCTTCAAGAAGGTCGGCACCAGACTCGGACTGATCTAATGAACGCTCTGCTGCTCCTCGCGGTCCTGCAGGCCGTCGGGCCGTCCAGCCGTCCAGCCGACGTCCTGGGTTTTGAGCCCGGCGCCGACTCGCTGCTCGCCGACTGGGGCGAGGTGTCGGCCTATCTGAACGGTCTCGCGCGGCAGAGTCCGTACGTCGCCGTCGACACGCTGGGGCGCACCACGCTGGGCCGGCCGTTTCAGCTGCTCACGATCACCGCGCCCGCGAATCACGCGCGGCTCGCGGCGATCCGGCGCGGGCAGGCGCTGCTCGCCGATCCGCGCCGGCTGACCGACGCCGCGCTGGCCGAGCTCCGAACGAGCCAGCCGGCGGTGATCCTGATCAGCAACAACATCCATTCGACCGAAGTCGCCTCGAGTCTGATGGGGATGACACTCGCCCATCGCCTCGCGACCGAACCGGCGCTCACCGCGCTGCTCGACTCGGTGGTCGTGCTGATGATTCCGTCGATGAATCCCGACGGGCTGGACACCGTCGTCCGCTGGTATCGCCAATACAAGGGCACGCGCTACGAAGGCGGCCCGCTGCCGTGGCTGTATCACAAGTACGTCGGCCACGACAACAACCGCGACTGGTTCATGCTGACGCAGGTCGAGACGCGACTCGTGACGCGGATGCTCTACAAGGAATGGTTCCCCGAGGTCGTGTACGACGTGCATCAGATGGGCCCGCGCGGCGTGCGACTGTTCGTTCCGCCGTTCATCGATCCCGTGAATCCCAACCTCGACCCGGCGCTCGTCGCGGGGATCAACCTCGTCGGGGCCCAGATGGCGGCGGCGTTGCACGACGCCGGTCTCACCGGCATCGCGCAGCAGCAGACCTACGACCTCTGGTGGCACGGCGGATTTCGCTCGACCCCGACGCGCCACAACATGATCGGCGTCCTCACCGAAGCGGCGAGCACGAGACTCGCCTCGCCGGTCACGCTCCCGCTCGATTCCGTCCGCCAGCCGCCCCGGGGGGTGAATCATCCGGCGCCCTGGCCCGGCGGCACGTGGCGCCTGGGCGACATCGTGCGGTACGAGCTGGTGGCGGCGGAAGCGCTGATACGACTGGCCGCGCGCGACCGGCTGGCGTTCATCGACCGATTTGTGGATCTCGGGCAACGGGCCGTCGCCGCGGGGTTGGCGGGGAGTCCTTTTGCCTACGTGCTGCCGCCACCGCCGGCGCAGCGCGATCCCGAAGCGTGGAGCACGCTCGCCAACATCCTCGCGGCGGGCGGCGTAGAGGTGTGGCGCGCCGCGGAACCGTTCTCGGCCGGCGGCCGACAATACGCCGCGGGATCGCTCGTCGTCCCGATGGGCCAGCCGTTCCGCGCCCATGCGAAGGATCTGCTCGAGCCGCAGGTGTACACGCCGGCCGGCGACCGCCCGCCCTACGACGTCGCGGGGTGGACGTTGCCGTACACGATGGGCGTGCGGGCCGACGCGGTCGCCGCGCCGTTCCCGGCGAGTCTCGTGCGCGTGGACAGCGTCGTCCCGGCGCCCGGCCGGATCGCAGGGCCCGCCAACAGTCAGGTGTTTGCGCTGGCGAACGGGACCAACGGTGAGACGCGAGCGATCGTGGCGCTGCTCGCCGCCGGGCAGACGGTCGCGGTGGATGGCGACAGCGTCATCGTCCGCGGGCCGAGAGCCCGGCAAATCCTGACGGAGCACGCGGCGCGCGCGGGGTTCACGGTGCGGGCCATCGCGGCCGGTGGCAACCCACGCGGCAAACAGCGGTTGCCGCGGATCGGACTGTACCAGCCGTGGACCGCCAGCATGGATGAAGGGTGGACGCGGTGGGTGTTCGAGCAGTACGGGATCAGTTACACGACAGTCCGCGACAGCGATCTGCGACGTGGTGGTTTGCGGAGCCGGTGGGATGTCCTGGTGCTGCCGGATGTCGATGCGCGGTCGCTGGTGGAGGGGGTCGATTCGACTCGCATGCCCACGCGATACGCTGGCGGGATGGGGAAAGCGGGTGCGGCTGCAATTTCGGCATTTGTTCGGGGTGGTGGCACTCTCGTTTGCCTCGATGGTTCAAGTAATTTCGCGATTTCAAGCCTTAACCTCCCTGTCGTCAACGTTCTAGCTGGGGAGGCATCGGGTCCTCAGGTCTCGCGTTTTTACGCTCCAGGCTCTATTTTCGGTGTGCTTTTGGGAGGGGGGGGCTCCCCGGTCACGGCCGGGATGCCGGACTCCTTCCAGGTCTATTTCGAGAATAGCGCAGCCTTCACCGTTTCGGGTCCTGCTCGGGCCCTGGCCACGTATCCCGCTCAGCCCCTGCGCTCCGGCTTCGCCCGGTTCCAGGAACGGCTCGAAGGGAAGGCGGCGCTGGTGGAGGCACCGGTAGGCAGCGGGCGGGTGATCCTGTTCGGTTTTCGGCCGCAGTTCCGCGGCCAGACCCACGGCACCTTCAAGCTGCTCTTCAACGCGGTCCTGTTGGCGGCCCCTTAGGGGGTCCGGAGGGAGTCCGATGAAGCAGCTTGTGAGGCTCGCGGCGCTGGCCTTCTGCCTGATGCCCACGTCTCTGGCAGCGCAATCATCCCTGGGCGGCGGCCAGAAAATCGAGTTCGGCGCATTCGGCTCGTATTGGCGCTTCGACCACCTGTACTTCCTCAACAACTCGTTCGGGGGTGGGGCGCGCCTCGGTGTCTCGCTGAGCGACCGCCTGGGCATCGAGCTCAGCGGCGACTACACCCGAACCACCGACACGGCGGAAACCGTCGACGTGACCGCGAGCATGCTGTCCGCGCATCTCGTGCTGAGGTTCCCCCTCGGTGACCGCGCCGCCCTGCTCGCTTCGGGCGGCTACTCCCGCATCGTGTTTGGCTCGGCGTACGACTTCACCGACAACATGGTGAGCGGGGGACTGGGTGCCCGCGTGTTCGTGAGCCCCAATCTGGCGCTGCGGTTCGACGCCCGCGCGCAATACTTGAACGAGAACGCCGACCCCCGCGGCACCTGGACGGGGCACGTGCAGGGCTCGGCGGGGGCGTCCTATTTCTTCGGGACGAGCCGGCCGGGCGGCGGCGGCGCGACGGAGGATGGACGCGGGGATGCGGGGATGGAGGAGGAGCCGGGAGAGACACCGGCGGTGCCGAGGGCGCCCAGGCCGACGCGGGCGGCGGTGCAGTATGGGCGGGCGGGTGAGCAAAGCATCGAGTTCGGCGGGTTCGGCTCGTACTGGCGCTTCGACCACCTCTTCTTCCTCGAAAACGCGATCGGCGGCGGCGCCCGGATCGGCTACGCCTGGAGCGACCGGATCGGCATCGAGGTCCAGGGCGACTACGTCAAGACGACCGACACCGCCGGGACTGTGGACGTCTCCGCCTCCATGGTGACGGGCAGCCTCATCTTCAGCTTCCCCGTGGGTGAGCGCGCCAGCTTCTCGGCGGCGGGCGGCTTCACGCGCGTCGTGTTTGGACCCGATCCGCCATACGATTTCACCGAGAACATGATCAGCGGCGGCCTGGGCGTGAAGTTCCACTTCTCCGACCACGTCGCGTTCCGCGCCGACGCGCGTGCGTTCTACCGGCAGGGCAACCCCGATCCCCGCGGCACGTGGACCGGCCACGTCCAGGGCTCGGCCGGCCTGTCGTACTACTTCATTCCGCCGCAGCAGGGCCGCGGCTTCAGCAAGCAGTATCAGTGGTACTGGGGCGCCCAGGGTGGCGCGTTTCTCTCGAAGACCCTCACCCAGCCGTTCGTCTATGACCCGATCGTCGGCGGCCACTGGCTGATCACCGCCAAACGCACGGCCCTCTACGTCGCCTACGAGCAGGCGATGTTCCTCGGCGACGCGCAGACGATCATCTTCGACCCCGCCTCCTCCGGCTCATCGGTCGGCCCGGGGTTCCGCGACGTCTCGTTCAACGACGTCCGGCGGCTGATGTTCGGCGTGCTCGCGTTCCCCGCGCAAAAAATCATCGAGCCGTTCGCGGGCGGCGGGTTCGCGTTGATGCAGGTCCTGAACCCCGTGGTGACGTGCGAGGGGTGCACGACGCAGGGGGAAATCATCGAAGCGGCCGACCGCGCGCATGAAGCCGCCAGCAAGGCGTTCTTCTGGCTGATGGGTGGGCTGCAGGTGAACTACTCGACAAAGCTGAACGTGTTCGCGCACTACCTGATCACGTCGAGTGCGTCCGGCTTCCTGATCGAGGGCAACACCCACACGATGCAGGGCGGGATTCGCTACAGTCTCGGCAGCTCGAAGGAAGGGATCACCGAGCGGCACTAAGGACGCGCAGGAAGTTTTCACCGAGGATTTTCCGGACGTCGCTGTCGCCGTAACCGCGCGCCTTGAGGGCGGCGGCCAGGAGCGGCAGCGACGTCGCGTCTTTCATGGGCACCGGCAGCACGCTGATGCCGTCGAAATCGCTCCCCAACGCCACATGATCCACCCCCATCACCTGCACGGCGTGCTCGATGTGATCCACCAGCCGGTCGAGCCCCGGCACCACGATGCGCTGCTCCATAAGGCGGGCCGCGCGAAACCGGTCGATCTCGAACCCGGCGAGGCCGGGCTGGCCGGGATACCGCGCCCGGATGGAATCGAACCGAGGCGCGAGACGGCGGTTCAGCTCGGCGTACTGAGCGCGGAAGTGGTCGTCCAGAAACACCGGAAAGAAATTGATCCCCACGACACCGCCATTGCGCGCGATGGCGCGCAGCTGGTCGTCGGTGAGATTGCGCGGATGGGCGGCCAGCGCCCGGCAGGAGGAGTGGGACGCGATCACCGGCCGCGTGGTCGTGGCCAGCACGTCCGCGAACGTCGAGTCGGAGACGTGCGAGACGTCCACCAGCATCCCCAGCGCGTTCATCCGGCGCACCACGTCGCGCCCGAACGGCGACAGGCCGCCGGCGCGCGCCGGGTCCATGGACGACCCCGCCCAGTCGTTGCCGTTGTTCCACGTGAGGGTCATGTACCGCACGCCGCGCGCGTACAGGTCGTCGAGCTTGTCGAGCGAGTTCTCGATCGCGTGACCGCCCTCGACGCCCATCAGGACGGCGACATGCCCTCGCGCCGCGGCCCGCCGCACGTCGTCCGCCGTCGTCGCCAGCTCGGCGTCGGGCGCCGTATCCGCGAGCGCGCGCACGGCGGCGATCAGCGCCAGCGCCCGCCGATAGGCGGTGCCCGCCCCGTACGTATTGTCGACCCAGATCGAGAAGAACGCCGCGGTGAGACCGCCCTCCTTCATCCGGGGGACGTCCACATGCCCGTCGGGCAGGCGGACGGAGATGTCGGCCTTACCGTCGAGCATGCGCTGCGGCGTGTCGATATGCCCGTCCACGATGATGACCGGCTGGTGCTGGAGCATGAGCAGCAGAGCTAGCGGGAGACCCACGGGGAATCCTTCAGGCGAAAGCGCAGGGGCCAATCCACCGCGCGAGTGACGCCGATGCGGGGACCCTTCACGATCACCCGCCGCGGGCGGTCCCCAACGACCCGCAGCGGCCCGCGCTGCAGCGAGGTGCCGTTGAGCGCGCCCGTCACGCCGAGGGCCTCGCACAGACGGGCGGGGCCGGCGCACAGCGCGCCGTCCCGAACGTCGTCCCCCCCCCCTCGGCGCTTGCGCATCACGTCGAGGCCCTCGAGCGGCTCGAGCGCGCGGATCAGCACGGCGGCGGGAAAGCCCGCCTCCTCCGTGACCGCGTTGAGACACCAGTGCATGCCGTACGTGAAGTAGACATACGCGGTCCCCGGCGGTCCGTAGAGGGGCTCGGTCCGCGCCGTGCGGCGATGGCCGTACGCGTGACAGGCGGGGTCCTCGGGTCCCACGTAGGCTTCGACCTCGACGATGCGGCCGGCGGTGCGCTGGCGCCGCCCCCCGACGTCGCTGACCAGGACCCGCCCTAAAAGCCCACGCGCGACCAGGGCCGTCGGTCGCGCGTAGAACTCGCTCGCCAGCACCTTCAGGCGCCGCTTCCTCCGCCTCCGGTGAGGCCACGCTTCACTTTGGACCAGAACGACTCGCCCGGATCTTCCGGCTCGCTCGCCCGCGGCGATGGCGGAGGTGGAGGCGTTGGAGCGGACGTCGAGGCCGGC
>JAUYMC010000048.1 GCA_030699545.1 Gemmatimonadales bacterium
AGTGGCACCGTTTTGGTCTACGATCTCCGAAGAAATCGGTACGAGGCGGTGCATCCAGAGTTCGCGGCCGCTCTGAGGATTCCAGCTTCGACCTTCAAGATCGCCAACTCGCTCATCGCGCTCGACGCCGGAGTCGTTCAGGACGAGCACACGGTCATTCCTTGGGATAGCGTGGTTCGCGAACGTAAGGAGCTGAACCGCGATCTCGATCTGGTGACGGCATTTCGGCTGTCAGCGGTTCCGCATTTTCAGCAGATTGCTCGTCGTATCGGCGAAGACCGGATGAGTCGATACCTCCGTCTCTTACGGTACGGGAACGAAAATACTGCTGGCGGCAGCGATCAGTTTTGGCTGACCGGCGAGCTCCGGATTTCGCCGTTCGAACAGATCGCATTTCTTCGTAGGCTTTACCGAGACTCGCTGCCAGTGTCTCACCGCGCGATGGCCGAAGTGCGGGACATGATGGAGATGGAACGCACGCCATCGCTGATCGTGCGCGGCAAAACCGGCTGGGCGCAGCTTTCGAATCACCACGAAGTGGGCTGGTGGGTTGGCTGGGTGGAGCGCGGCCCTGACACGTTCATCTTCGCATCAATGATCGAGGCGGATTCACCGGGTTCGTCATTTGGCCCGGCCCGTACGGCTGTGGCGAGGAAAGTGCTGCGGCAACTCGGCATTCTCTAGGAGATTGTGGAATGAAGCGCTTTTGCGAGAAACGCTTTCCGTATCTGGAGGTATCTAGCCACTCTACCTTGTGAGGGTCTATGACACGCTCACTCCTCTGGTTGGGCCTCGGAACCACTTTCCTCGCCGGGTGCAACGATTCGCTCGGGCCGCGACTGCAGGGCCGTTGGGCCGCGACAGGAATTGAGCTCATCGCCAGCGGGGAGGCGCGCGAGCTCCGCATCGCGTGCAACCGGCCGGCACGGCTTCCGTGGATGACGCGGCTCGATGAGGAAGGTCGGCTCCACTTCTCGGGCTCTTTTGGCAATTCCATCACGTCGTATTTGTTCACCTTCAGCGGGCAGGTGCGAGGCGACACACTGGCCGCGACGTTAACGTCGCATACCCCTGACGGCCCGACGTTCACCCACGATTATCTCATGACCGCGGATGGAGATCCCGAATTCGAGCGGTTGCTGTGTGTCGGGTGACCGTACGGGGGCTGCGTAAGTCGTCCTTCAGGGCGCGGTGACGTGCGCGGCAGCTCGCACCAGTCCTCGCGCCTGTTCTCGTTCAGGCGTTGCGACGCTCGGCACCGTGAGCTTCTCCGAGCGGCGCGCGGTAGATTGTGGAATGCGCGTGTCTTCAGCGCCGGCATCCGTTTCGCGGCACGGGCGCGACTTGCGGAGCGCCGATTCGAGTTGCTTCCGGTTGACCGCGTAACCTGGACGGTAGACGAAGACCGCCGGTAGTCCGGCACCTTGGCGACGCGTATACGAATGAACCGGGGTAACCAGCCGGCGAGTGTCCTCCAACGCGAAAGGCCGCATGGAACCTGCCGTGTTTCTGGTCGCGCTCCTATCCACGGTGGCAATCGCCGCGTTCACGGTCGTCAAACCGTGCTTCAAGTGTATCGCGGAGGCTCGCGCGGACCATTGGCCGGGCGCGGGAATTCGAGTTAATCCTTGCGGGCGATGGAATGGCGGGAAGAGAGGACTTCACACAGGGGGCGGCTATGCGGATAGGCATCGTGTTGATCGTCGGGTGCGCGCTCGCGACGAGCGCCGCTGCGCAGGACACCGCGCCACGTGCACCGGCGCGGCAGGCGACGATTCGACGGTTTCTCGAGATCACGGGCGCGGCGCAGCTGTCCGTGACCGCGATGGAGACGATGCTGCCCGCGCAGCGCGCCGCCAATCCGCAGATCCCCGCAGTGTTCTGGGACGTGTTCATGGCCCGGGCCCGGCGCGACGTACACCAGCTGATCGACTCCCTGATCCCCGTCTACGCGGAGCACTTCACGCACGCGCAGATGGAGGAAATGGTGCGGTTCTACGAGAGCCCGCTCGGCCGCCATCTCGTTCGCGTCCAGCCGCGGGTCACGCAGCGCAGCATGGAGCTGGGACAGCGCTGGGGCGAGCTGCTCGGCCAGCAAGTCGCCGAAAGCCTGATGCAGGCGGGGGTCCGGGGGCCGCAGTAGATTGATGCCCGTGACGCCCCCCGTCCTCTGCTACCACCGGGTCGGTGGCCCCCCGGAGCTGGGCGTGACGCGCGTGAGCCGAGCGGTGTTCGAGCGCCAGATGACGGCCCTGGCACGCGACGGGTGGCGCACGGTGTCCCTGGCGGAATTCGCCGACCCGCGTACCGCACGCCGCGCACCGCGCACGTTCTTGCTGACGTTCGACGACGGCTACGCCAATCTGGCCGATCACGCCTACCCGATCCTCGAGCACCTCGACTTCACCGCGACGACGTTCCTAATCACCGACTTCGTCGGCCGCACGAACACCTGGGATGCCCGCTATACCTGGAGCCGCCTCGAGCACCTCAGGTGGGACGCGGTGGAGCGGTGGCAGGCGCGGGGGTTCGATTTCGGCTCGCACGGCGCGGCCCATCAGCGCCTGACATGGCTCAGCGACTCCGCGGTGCTGAGCGACCTGCGCCGTTCCCGCGGCGCGCTCATCGACCGGTTGGGCCCGGCGGCGGGGATGGCGCTGGCCTATCCGTTCGGCGCCGTCGATGCGCGCATCATCCGCCTGGCGACGCAGATCGGGTACGGTCTCGGATTCGGCGGCGTGCGCGGCACCGGCACCCTGCTGCACCGCGCGCGCGTGCCGGTCTACCTCTGGGACGTGGGGAGCGTACCGTTGGGGCTGCGCCGGGATCGTTTCGGAGCGCTAGGGCGATTGGTCGCGCACGCAGCCAATCGGTGCGCCATTGGGACAAGCATCATCAACCGGGTGCGCGGTCCGCGGTAAGCGGGAAAGCTGTCCCGCGCACCGCTCACCGCTCACCGCTCACCGCTCACACAAAGAATTTCGCGGCGATCGGAATCAGCTGCGGGTGCTTGATCAGCGCGTGGGTGAAGATCCGGCCCAACGACCGCTTGCCCTCCGGAATCTTGTTGACCGTCCGCGCCAATCCATTGAAGAATGAGTCGTCGAGGTCCTCGAGCGCCTGTTTGATCTTGTAGTACTTGAGGTGGTCGTCGCCCAGCAGATCCATCCACGAGTGGTGATAGGCGGACAGGCGCCGCGCGCCGGTGTCGCCTTCGCGGATCGCGCTCGCCGCCACACAGCCGGCGAGCCGGCCGGCCTTCATGGCGTTGACGATCCCCCCGCCTGACAGCGGATTGATCATGTGCGCGGCGTCGCCGGCGATCAGCACACCGTCCGTGAACGTCTGCTTGATCGTCGTGTGGACGATCACGCCGCCTACGGTGTAGCCCGTCCGTGCGGCCCCGGGATAGCGACGGTCGATCCAGTCGTCGAGATATTGCCGCGCGTTCCGGCCGTTGGTCTTGAGCGCCACCAATCCCAGTCCCACGTTGGCCACGCCGATGCCCTTCGGGAAAATCCAGGCGTACCCACCCGGCGCGATCGCGTCCCCGAACTGCAGATAGATCGCGTCGGGATCGCAGGCGATGCCTTGTAGCACGTACTGCGCGCACGACTCCATGTCGCGCGACGGCACGCGCGTGTCGAGGCCCGCCCAGCGGCCCACCATCGTTTCGACACCGTCGGCGCCGATGACGACACGGGCCCGCCACGTCTCCTCGATGCCGCCCGACTTCACCCGCACATGCCAGCGGCCATCACCGTTACGGGACATCCCGGTCGCCTCGGTCGCCACCAGCACCTCGGCGCCCGCGGCGCGGGCCTCCGCCGCGAGGTGAGCATCGAACCGCGTCCGGTCGAGCACCCACCCGACGTTCCGCTCGGCGACCTTCACTTCGGTGCCGTCGGGGGCGAGGAAGATGACGCGGGTGATCTTGCGGGCGGCCCAATCGGTGCCTTCGGGGCTCGCGAACTCCCGCAGGCCGGCATCGCCGACCCCCTCGGCACAGCGCACGGGCGCCCCGACCGCCCGGTCGCGCTCGAGCAGCACCACGTCGAGCTCGGGCGCTGCCTGCCGGGCCTGCCAGGCCGCGACCGAGCCCGCGGGACCTGCGCCGACCACCAGCACGTCGATGTCAGGCATGCGCCACCATCGCGAGCGCCCCGACCGGGCAGGGGCCGACGCACTTCTCGCAGCCCGTGCATTGCTCGCGATCGACGGTCAGGACGTTCGATTCAAGGTGGATCGCTTCGGGGGGGCATAAGGGCAGGCAGAGCCCGCAGCGGTCGCAGACCGCCAGATCGACGACGGCGATTGTGTCCGGCGTCACGCGACGCATGGGCGGAACGGTAGCGGCGCTCCGGAAGAGCGTCAAGCTTTATTCTTGCTTGGGGTTACGCATTTCATTACTTTCAGCCGTTCCAAGTCGTGCTCGCCTCACCCTTTTACCAACGACTACGTGCCGCCAAGCTGGCTGAATTTCAAAATGGGTGCCTGGAGTCCGGCGAATGAGATCGCCGTCGACCTCGGGACCGCCAACACACTGGTCTACGTGCGCGGCGAGGGGATCGTGTTGAACGAGCCCTCCGTCGTCGCGATCGAAAAAGCCACCGGCAAAGTCAAAGGCATCGGGCTCGAAGCGAAGCGCATGCTCGGCCGCACGCCGGACGGCATTCTCGCCGTGCGTCCGTTGAAGGACGGTGTGATCGCCGACTTCGACGTGACCGAGAAGATGCTGCGCTTCTTCCTGAAGACGATCATCGACCGCCATCTCTTCCGCGTGCGCCCTAAAGTGATCGTCTGCGTCCCGAGCGGCATCACCGAAGTGGAGAAGCGCGCGGTGCGCGATTCCGCGCAGTCGGCGGGCGCCAAGGAAGTCTACATGGTCGCCGAACCGATGGCGGCGGCGATCGGCGTGGGGCTGCCCGTCGAGACGCCGACCGGCAACATGGTGATCGACATCGGCGGCGGCACGACGGAAATCGCGGTCATCGCGCTCTCGGGCATCGTCTCCGACACGTCGATCCGCACCGGCGGCGACGAGCTCGATCAGGCGATCGTGCAGTTCATGCGCAAGAACTACAACCTCCTCATCGGCGAGCCGACGGCCGAGCAGATCAAGATCCAGATCGGCTCGGCGGCCCCGGTGGGGGAAGAGCGCGAGATGGAAGTGAAGGGCCGCGACCTCGTCTCCGGTATCCCCAAGATCGTGCGCGTACACTCGAGCGAGATCCGGGAGGCGGTGCAGGAGCCCATCCAGCAGATCGTCGATGCCGTCCGCCGGGCCCTCGAGATCACGCCGCCGGAGCTGGCGTCGGATATCGTGGACCGGGGCATCGTGATGACGGGCGGGGGCGCGCTGATCCGCGGCCTCGATGTCCTGCTGCAGCAGGAGACCGGACTCCCGATCCATCTCGATGAGGATCCGATGACGTGCGTGGTGCGGGGCGCGGGACGGATCCTCGATTCGCCGGAGAAGTACCGCAACGTCTTGACCACCTAACGGCATGGCGATCGGATCGGATCGCTACGCGTCCCGCGCCGACACGCTGTTGTTTCTCGGCTGCGTCGCCCTCTCCATCGCCGCGCTCAGCCTGCCCGCGCAATGGCGCGACCCGCTGGCGCAGGGCCTCCGCCAGACCGTCCTGGCCCCCTTCCTGCTGCTGCAACGCCAGACCGAGCTGCTGGCGCGCGCGCGCGCGCGGTACGACGCGGTCGTCGCGCAGCGCGATTCGGCGGCGCTCGCCGCCACCTTCATGCCGGAGCTGCGCGCCGAGAACGCCCGGCTGCGCAATCTGCTGGGCCTCGCGGGGCGGCTCGGCGGCGGCTACATCCCCGCCGAAGTGCTGCACCAACCCGAGCCGACCAACCCGCTGAGCTTCGTCGTGACCGCCGGCCGCCGTCAGGGGGTCCGCGCGCTCGCGGGCGTCGTGAGCCCCGAGGGGCTGGTGGGTCTCGTCGAGTCCGTCGATGAGCGCACCAGCGTCGTGGTCAGCTGGGCGCACCCCGAGTTCCGCGCCAGCGCGATCGCGGCGGACGGCAGCGTGGTGGGCATCGTCGCGCCGCACGGCGCGGCCGGTCCGGGCGTCTGGCTGCTGGAGCTGCAAGGCGTGCTGTACCGGCAGCAGGTGCTGGAGGGGACGGTGATTCAGACATCGGGCCTCGGCGGCGTCTTCCCCCGCGGCATTCCCATCGGCGTGGTGGTCGGGCCGGCGGGCGAGGCGACGGGGTGGGGCCGGACGTATCTGGTGCGGCCCGCCGTGCATCCGGCGGCCCTGTCGCACGTCATGATTCTCACGACCACGGCGCGGGTGACCGGCGCGTTCACGCCACCGGCCCGCGTACGGGACGAGCGGCGGACGGGTGACCCGCCATGAGGCGCACCGATCGCTATCGCTACCCCATCATCTTGACGATCCTCGTGCTGCTGCAATTCACGGTGCGGGGCCGGCTGGGGGGCGACCGCATCGCCCCGGACTTCCTGTTGCTCGCGCTCCTCATCTATACGATCCGCGCCGAGCCGGGGCGGAGTGCCGCGGGCGGATTCATCGTCGGGTTGCTGCGTGACGCGCTGACCCCGGCGAGTTTCGGCGCCGGCGCGCTGGCGCACACGCTGGTGGGGTTCTTCTCGTCATGGGCGAAGGCGGTGTTCTTCGCCGAGCACGTCTTCGTCAAAGGGTGCCTGTTCTTCGCCGGGACGTGGCTGCGCAATTTCATCGTGCTGCTCGTGTCCGGGCGGTTGCGGGGCGCGCAGCTCGGCTGGGAGCTCCTCGTCTGGTCGCCGTTGCAGGGCCTGACGACGGCGGTCGTCGGCGTCGGCGTATTGTGGTTCTTCCGCGGCTGGTTGTCGCCGCGCCGGAGTACGGCGTGAGCGCATTCCACCCCCACCAGCTCGACCGCCGGCTCCGCGCCGCCCGCACGACGCTGTGGATCGTGCTCGGTGTGATTTCGCTCGCCTTCTTTCGGACGCAGATCCTGGGGCATGGGAAGTACCAGCTGCAATCGGAAACCAACCGGCTGCGGCCGATTCCGCTGCCCGCCCCCCGCGGCATCATCTTCGATCGCAACGGGCGGATTCTGGCGGAGAACGTGCCGGGGTACACCGTGTCGCTGCTCCCCGGGCCGCCGGCCGATCTGCGGCGCACGCTGGCCCTCATCGCCCCCATCGCCGGGCTCGATAGCGGCGACATCGCCGACGTGTTGCAGCGGGCCCGGCGCGCGCCCCATCAGCCGGCACTCGTGCTGACGGATGCGCCGTTCGCCGTCGTCTCCGCACTGGAGGAGCGGCGCGTGAACCTCCCGGGGCTGCTGATTCAGTCGGAGCCCAAGCGCTACTATCCCGACAGCACGATCATCGCTCACCTCGTCGGCTACGTGGGGGAGGTCACGGAAGGCGAACGCGCGACGCAGCGATTCGCGTCCGTGCGGCTCGGCGGCATCATCGGGAAGGACGGACTGGAGCGCGAATACGACGATACCCTGCGCGGCGCCGAAGGCGTGCGCTTCGTGGAAGTGAGCGCGCGCGGCCAGATGGTGCGGGAGGCGGAGCCGGCCGCCACGCTTTCCCCGGTCTCCGGGGCCGAGCTGCACACGACGATCGATCTCGAGCTGCAGCGCTACATCGCCTCGATCTTCCCGCCCGGGCGGCGCGGCTCCGTGCTCGCCATGAACCCGAATACCGGCGAGATCCTCGCGATGTACAGCGCGCCGGGGTTCGACCCCAATGCGTTTGTCGGGGGGATCTCGCCCGCCTACTGGCGCGAGCTGAACGAGAATCCCGCGAAGCCGCTGCTCGATCGTGCGATTCAGACGCGCTATCCACCGGGGTCCACCTGGAAGCTGGGCGTGGCCGCCATGGGGCTGAAGCGCGGCATCGTCACTTTCCGCACGCACATGCCGATCCCCTGCCGCGGCGGGCTCCAGTACGGCAATCGATACTTCCGGTGCTGGCAGGCCCGAGGTCACGGTGCCCTGTCGCTCACCGAGGCGATCGCGCACAGCTGCGACGTCTACTTTTATCAGCTCGGCATCAAACTCGGCGTCAATACGATGCTCGAGGACGGGACCGCCTGGGGCTTCCGCGGCCGCACCGGGGTGGACGTGCCGGGCGAGATCCCCTCGGAGTACCCAACCGGTCCCGAGTACTACGATCGGCTCTACGGTCCGCGGCGCTGGACGTCGGCCGTCGCGCTGAACCTCGCGATCGGACAGGGCGAGAATGCGCAGACGCTGATCAACATGGTGCGGCTGTACCAGCAGCTGGCGAGCGATGGCCGGATGCGGACCCCATTTCTCGTCCGTCCCGCGTCGGTGCCCGCGATGGAAAGCGTCTCGCTCGAGCTGACGCCCGAACAGATCGCCGGATTGCGGCGCGCGATGGTCGCGGTCGTGGAGCAGGGCACGGCGCGCGGCTCGCGGCTCGCCTCGCTGACCATCGCCGGGAAGACGGGAACGTCGCAGAACCCCCACGGCCCCGACCACGGCTCGTTCATCGGATTCGCTCCGGCGGAGAAGCCGGAGATCGTGGTCGGCGCGGTGATCGAGTTCGCGCAGCATGGATCGGCCGTGGCGCCGCTGGTCGCGCGGACGATCGCGCATTATCTCGGGCTCGATGAGACCCGCGCGCGCAGCATGCGGCTGGCCGTGCCCGCCGACTCCGCACCCGAGCCCTTTGTGATCCCCATGCCGCCGCGCGTCGATCCCCTGCGCATCATTCCGGTCCCCGTGATTCCGCTTCCCACGGATACGGTCCGTGCGGTCCCGAGCCCGCCAACCCGATAGGGCCCTGGTCGCCGCGGTGGCGGCGCTGGCGCTGTATGGGCTGGCGACGCTGTACTCGGCGGGGCAGACCGAAGTGCCGACGTTCGTCGCGCACATCTGGCAGCGGCAGCTCGTCTGGCTCGGCCTGGGGCTGATCGCGATCTGGCTGATGTTCCGCACGTCGCCGCGGATGCTGGAGTGGGCGACGCCGATCCTCTACGTGCTGTCGATCGTGCTGCTGCTCCTGACCCTCGTCATCGGCACGGGGGCGGGGACGGCGGCGAGCAGCAAGTCCTGGCTGGCGATCGCCGGGCTGCGCTTCGGCCAGCCGGCCGAATTTGCCAAGCTCGCGGTGATTCTGATGCTGGCGCGCTGGCTGGCGGCTCAGCGCGAGCCGCCGGCGACACTGCGCCAGCTCATTCCGCCCTGCCTGATCGCGGGGGTGCCGACGTTCCTGGTGATTCAGCAGCCGGACCTGGGGAGCGCGATCGTCTTCATCGCCGTGCTGTTCTTCATGCTGTTCTGGGCCGGCACCAAACCGTCGCTGCTCGTGCTGCTGGCCTCTCCGGTGATCGGGCTCGTGCTGGCGTTCTCGACCGCGACGTGGGGGCTCTGGATCGCGATTCTCGCCGGGCTGTTGCTGTGGTGGCGGCCGTACCTGTGGGAAGGCCTGGCCGTGATGACGGCCAACGTCCTCATGGGCGTGGTGGCCCTGCCGTTCTGGAACCGGCTGGCGCCGTATCAACAGAACCGGTTGCTCGCGTTCCTCAATCCGGACGTCGATCCCCGCGCCACGGGGTGGCACGTCATTCAGTCCAAGGTGGCCGTCGGCTCCGGTGGGCTGATCGGGAAGGGCTTCACCGAGGGGACCCAGAAGCGGCTGGCCTTTCTGCCGGCGCAGCACACCGATTTCATCTTCTCGGTCGTGGGGGAGGAGCTGGGCTTTGTCGGCGTGCTGGTGGCGCTCGGGCTCTTCGGACTGTTGTTGTTCGTGCTGCTGCGGATTGCCCGGAAGGCGACCGATCCCTACTCCAGCCTGGCGGTCTTCGGCCTCGCGGGGTTGTTCTTCACGCACATCCTCGAGAATGTCGGCATGACGATCAACCTCATGCCGATCACGGGGATTCCGCTGCCGTTCTTCTCGTACGGCGGATCGTTTCTGCTGGTGTGCTGCCTCGGCATTGGCATTGCGCTACGCGTGGCGTGGGAGTCCCGACAATCAGGCTACGCTGAGCTATAGCAATGAGTTAGCGTGTCGGGGCTAGCGCCGGTGTAACCGCGCTCCCAAATTGTGCGCTTCCTCACGTCAACGGTCCGCATGGCCTGGTTCAAAAAGGAACGCAAACCACGCACCTCGGAGCGGGTCCGCCTCGAGATCCCCGCCGATGCGTGGGAGAAGTGCGACGACTGCGGCCATGTGGATCTCAAAGAGCGCTTCGTTCGCGCGCTGAACGTCTGTCCCAATTGTGGCAGCCACCGCCGCATCAGCGCGCAGGAGTACATCGACCTCCTGGTCGATGAAGGGTCGTGGCACGAGCTGTTCGCCTCACTCAAGTCCGCCGATCCGCTGAAATTCGAGAACTATGCCGAGCGCGTGCAGGCCGCCATGAAGAAGGCGGGCCCGCTCGATGCGATTCGGACGGGGTACGCCCGGCTGCACGGCATGGCCATCGCCCTGGGCGTGATGGATTTCAGTTTCATGGGTGGGTCGATGGGATCGGTGGTGGGGGAGAAGGTCGCCCGGCTGGTCCGGCACGCCATCGATAAGAAGAACCCCCTGATCGTCGTTTCGGCCTCCGGCGGCGCGCGGATGCAGGAAGGCGTGCTGTCGCTGATGCAGATGGCCAAGACCTCGGTGGTGATTGCGGAGCTGCAGGAAGCGGCGATCCCGTTCGTCTCGATCCTCACGAATCCGACGACCGGCGGTGTCTCGGCGTCGTACGCGATGCAGGGTCACGCGATGCTCGCGGAACCCGGCGCGGTGATCGGGTTCGCCGGCCCGCGGGTCATCAAGCAGACGATCGGGCAGGATCTTCCCGCCGGCTTTCAGACCGCCGAATTCCTGCTGGACCACGGCATGATCGACGCCGTCGTGCCGCGCGGCGAGCTGCGGGACACGACCGCGCAGCTGTTGCGGCACATGACGGGCGCCTGGCCCGCGGAGGCTGCCGACTGACGTTTGAGGACGCCTGCCAGTACCTCTTTGCACGACAAGCCGGCCGCATCAAATGGAGCCTCGGCCCCACTGAGGGATTGCTGGATGCCCTGGGGCGGCCGGAGCGGCATTTCCCGGCCATCCACGTCGGCGGCACCAACGGGAAAGGCTCGACGTGCGCCTTCCTCGCCGCCGAGCTCCAGGCGCGGGGCTGGCGGGTGGGCGTGTATACGTCGCCGCACCTGGTCTCTCCCTGCGAGCGCATCGTGGTCGACGACGTTCCCATCGGCGAGGATGCCTTCACCGAATGGGTCGAGCAGCTCCGGCCGCATATCGAGCGGCTCGATGCCAGCTTTTTCGAGGCGATCACGGCGATCGGCTTCGCCGACTTCGCCGCGCGGGGCGCGGACATCGCGGTCGTGGAAGTGGGGCTGGGCGGCCGGCTCGACGCGACCAACGTCCTCACGCCGCTCATCAGTGTCGTGACGAAGATCGCGCTCGAGCACACCGACTACCTCGGCACCAACCTGCACAGCATCGCCCGCGAGAAAGCCGGCATCGCCAAGCCGGGCGTCCCCTTCGTGACGGGAGAGCGCGATCCGGACGTGCTGGCGCAGCTCATTCAAGAGGCGAAGCGACGCGGCGCCACTCCCATCGTGCATGTACCCGATACCCACTACCCGGCACCCGGCACCGCGCTCGGCCTGCGGGGAGCGCACCAGCGCGCCAACGCCGCCGTGGCCGCCGCCATGCTTCGCCGCCTCCCGCCGCCCTTCGCCGCCCCGATGGGTGAAGGCGCCACCCCCGCCAGCTTCGCGGACGCGTACGTCCCGGGTCGGTTCGAGCTGCGCGGGAAATGGATCTTCGATGTCGCCCATAACCCCGACGGCATGCGCGTCGTCGCCGATACGCTGCGCGAGATCGGGAGCACGATCCCGCGGCCGTTGCATGCGCTGGTCGGTATCCGCAACGACAAAGACTGGCGCGCGATGCTCGACGTGCTGGCGCCGGTCGTGGATCAGTTGTTGCTCACCGTTCCGCCGTCGATTCCGGTGATGCAGCGGTGGTCGGTGGACGTGCAGACCGTCCGGCCGTCCGGCCGCCCGCGCGTCCATTTCGAGCCCGACTTCGAACGCGCGTTGCGCGACATTCAGGAGGGCGCGGCGAGCGTGCTCGTCACCGGTTCGTTTCACACCGTCGGCGATGCACTCGCGCGCTTGCCCGGATTTGCGCCGGTGGGTTAAGTTGTTGTGATGCAAGGGAAAGCGCTGCCCGGCTTCCGCGATTTCTACCCCGAAGAGCTGGCCCTCCGCAACCACATTTTCGCCACGTGGCGCGCCGTCGCCACGCGCTACGGATTTGAGGAGTACGATGGTCCTCCCCTCGAGGCCCTCGACCTCTACACCCGGAAAAGCGGTGACGAGATCGTCCAGCAACTGTATGCATTTCGGGACAAGGGCGATCGGGAGGTGGCGCTGCGGCCGGAGATGACGCCCACGCTGGCCCGGATGGTGGCGGCGCGGGCCCAGGCCCTGAAGAAGCCGATCCGCTGGTTCTCGATCCCCCAGCTGTTCCGCTACGAGCGGCAGCAGCGGGGCCGGCTGCGCGAGCACTTCCAGCTCAACATGGACATCATCGGCGAAGCGAGTGCACTCGCCGACGCCGAGTTGATCGCCGCGGCGATCGACATCCTGCGGGCGTTTGACCTCGGCCCCCAGGACGTGCGGGCCCGTGTGTCCGACCGCCGGGTGCTGCGGGCCTTGCTCATGGGGGCGGAAATCGCCGAGGGGCAGCTGCCCGCGGCGTTGGCGGTGATCGATCGCAGCGAGCGTGTACCCAAGAACGTGCTGGAAGAGATGTTGAAGGAGTCGGGATACGGGAAACGGGAAACGGCGGCCGTCTTCGCGGTCGCGGAGCTTCGCGGGATCGGTGACGTCAGCGCCGCGCTCGGCAACGTCCGGGGCGGTGAGGAAGCGGGGGAGCCGCTGCGGCAGGCCATCGCGGCGCTCGAGGCGATGGGGCTCGC
Source organism: Gemmatimonadales bacterium (assembly GCA_030699545.1). GTDB lineage: Bacteria > Gemmatimonadota > Gemmatimonadetes > Gemmatimonadales > GWC2-71-9 > 20CM-2-65-7. Next base: position 12,942 of record JAUYMC010000048.1, read on the forward strand.
GGAGTTCGTCACGGTCGATCTCACGATCGTGCGCGGCCTGGCGTACTACACGGGCATCGTGTTCGAGCTGTTCGACGCCGCCAAGGAGCTGCGGGCGATCTGTGGTGGCGGCCGCTACGACGGGCTGCTGGCCGCCTTCGGGGGCACCGACCTTCCCGCGCTGGGGTTCGGCATGGGCGATGTGGTACTCGGCGAGCTCCTCAAGGAGCGCGGCGCGGCTCCCAAGGCGTCGACCGAGCTCGGCGCCTTTTTGATTGCCGTGAGCGGCGGCGAAGACCTCACCACCGTGCTGCGGCTGGCGCACGCGCTGCGCGATCGCGGCGTCCCGGTCGAATACGGGCTGCGCCATTCCGGGGTCCGCAAGCAGCTGGAGCTGGCCTCGGCCCGGGGGGCGGCGCGCGCCGTGATCGTCGGCCCCGAGGAGCGGGCGGCGGGCGTCGCCGTGGTGCGCGATCTCAAGGCCGGCACCGAAGCCAAGGTGCCGCTCGAACATCTTCTGAACGGATTCTTCGACTGATGGCTCAGGCACAGAAGATCACGCCCCGGGCGAAGGACTTCAGCGAGTGGTACGGCGACGTCATCGCCCATGCGCAGCTGGCGGACTATTCGCCGGTGCGCGGCTGCATGGTGATCCGCCCGCACGGCTACCGCATCTGGGAGCTGATGCAGCGCGCGCTCGACGACATGATTCGCGCGACCGGACACAAGAACGCGTACTTCCCGCTGTTCATTCCCATGAGCTTCCTCGCGAAGGAGGCGGAGCACGTCGAGGGATTCGCCAAGGAAGTGGCGCTCGTGACCCATACCCGGTTACGGGCAACGGGCAAACCGGGGGCGGACGCGATCGCCGTTGATCCGACCTCCGCGCTCGACGAACCCCTCGTGGTGCGCCCCACGTCCGAGACGATCATCTACGCGATGTTCGCCAAGTGGATCCAGAGCTATCGCGACTTGCCCCTGCTGCTGAACCAGTGGGCCAACGTGGTGCGCTGGGAGCGGCGCACGCGGCTCTTCCTGCGCACGACGGAATTCCTGTGGCAGGAAGGGCACACGGCCCACGCGGACGAGGCGGGCGCCGAGCGTGAGGCGCGCACGATTCTGGATCTCTACCGGCGCTTCGCCGAGGACTGGATGGCGATGCCGGTCATCACCGGCGTGAAGACGGACAGCGAGCGGTTCGCCGGCGCGCTGCGCACCTACGCGATCGAAGCGCTGATGCAAGACAACAAGGCGCTGCAGGCCGGCACGTCGCATAACCTGGGACAGAACTTCGCGAAGGCGTTCACCGTGCAGTACCAGACGGCGGCGGGCGGATTGGACTACGTCTGGAACACGTCGTGGGGCGTGTCGACCAGGCTGATCGGCGGCCTGATCATGCTGCACTCCGACGACAACGGGCTGATCGCTCCGCCCCGGCTGGCCCCCGTGCAGGTGGCCATCGTGCCCATCTGGAAAAGCGACGAGGAGCAGGGGCAGGTGTCGGGCATCGGGCACCAGGTCAAAGCCGACCTCGAGAAGGCGGGGATGCGCGTCGAGCTCGACGTGCGGGACAACCTGAAGCCCGGCGCCAAGTACTACGAGTGGGAGGCGCTGGGGGTCCCGGTCCGGCTCGAAATCGGACCGCGCGATGTCGCCGCGGGACAGGTCATGCTGGCGCGCCGGACGGGCGGCAAGGCGCCCGCGTCCCTCGCCGAGGTGACGACGGCCGTCGCCACCGCCCTGGAGGAGATCCAGAGCGGCCTGCTCGCGGCCGCCCGCGCGCGGCGCGAGCAGAATTCGATCCGCGGCGTCGACAAGCAGACCTTTCTCGAGCGCACGCAGGGAGCCGGTGGGTTTCTGTACGGCGGCTTCTGCGGGCAGGCGTCGTGCGAGGCCCAGATCAAGGAGCAGACGGGCGCCACGATCCGCGTCATCCCCGATCCCGAGTTCCGGAGCCCCCAGGCGCCCACGACCTGCATGTGGTGTGGGATGGCGGCGGTCGCGGAGGCCGTGTGGGCGCAGGCGTACTAGGCTTCGATCCCGGCCTGCTGCGCTCCATCGCGGAGCGGGTCGGCACGCCGGCGTACGTCTACAGCACCAATCTGATTCGCGCGCAGTACCACGCCCTCGACGATGCGTTGCAGGGCGTGCGACACCGCATCTGTTACTCCGTGAAGGCCAACGGCAATCTCGGCGTGCTGCGCGTCCTCAAACAGCTCGGGGCCGGCGCCGACATCGTGTCGGTCGGCGAGCTGCGGCGGGCGCTGGCGGCGGGATTCGATCCCGACGGCATCGTGTTCTCCGGCGTGGGCAAGACGCCGGTCGAAATCGCCGAGGCGATCCAGGCAGGCGTCGGCTTCATCAACATCGAATCGACGAGTGAGCTGGCGGTCGTCATCGGCGTCGCGACAGACGTCGGCACGCCCGCCCACGTCGGCATCCGCGTGAATCCCGACGTCGCGACCGACACTCATCCGTACACCAAGACGGGCGAGAAAACGGCCAAGTTCGGCGTGCCGTTCGATGAGGTGGCCGGCGTGGCGCGGCGCATCGCGGACGAGCGCTCCCTCGTCCTGCGCGGCCTCGCGATGCACCTCGGCTCACAGATCACGGATGTCACGCCGTACCAGCGCGGCACCGCCAAACTGCTCGAGCTGGTCTCGGCGATTCGGGCCGCGGGCATCACGACGCTCGAGGCGCTCGACGTCGGCGGTGGGCTGGGCGTGCGCTATCACCACGAGAAGGCGCCGACCCCCAAGGCGTTCGCCGACGCGGTGGTGCCGGGCGTGAAGGCGGCCGGGCTGGGGCTGCTGTGCGAGCCGGGGCGCTACCTCGTCGCCAACGCGGGCGTCCTGCTGACGCGGGTGCTGTATCGCAAGCATGCGGGCGGGAAGGAGTACGTGATCGTAGACGCCGGCATGACCGACTTCGTGCGCCCCAGCCATTACAACGCCCACCATGAGATCATTCCGCTGCGTGACGGCAAGCGGGACGAGGAGATCGTGAACGTCGTGGGGCCGATCTGTGAATCGGGAGACTTTCTCGCGCTCGATCGCAAGCTGCCCGTCGTGGCGCCGGGTGAGGTGCTGGCGGTGCTGGGGACGGGCGCCTACGGCTTCGTCATGAGCTCGACCTACAATCAGCGGCCGCGACCGCCGGAGATTGTCGTCGAGGGCGACCGCTACTATGTCGCCCGGCAGCGCGAGACGCTGGAGGATCTGACGCGCGGCGAGACGGCCGAGCCCACCACCTGGTATCGCACGTGAACCGCGTGCTCATTCTCGACTACGGCTCGCAATTCACGCAGCTGATCGCGCGGCGGATCCGTGAAGCGCACGTCTATTGCGAGATTCATCCGGCGGCGCGCGGGACGGACCTCGCGTTTATCCGGGAGTTCGCGCCCCGGGCGATCATTCTGTCGGGCGGCCCCAGCTCCGTCTCCGACGCGGGAGCGCCGACCGCCGATCCGGGAATCCTCGAGGCGGGCATTCCGCTGCTGGGCATCTGTTACGGCATGCAGCTCATCGCCCAGCTCTCCGGCGGGACGATCGCGCCGGCCAGCGGACGGGAGTACGGTCGCGCCGAGATCACGCTGACCAAGGACGAGCGCAACGGCGAGGGGTTGTTCGCGGGCTTCGAGCCGCAATCGCACGTCACGGTGTGGGCGAGCCACGGCGACCGGATCGACACGCCGCCGCCCCATTTCCGCGTCACCGCCACGAGCAGCCAGGCTCCCGTCGCCGGGATGCGGCACGACACCAAGCCGATCTACGGCGTGTTGTTCCACCCGGAGGTGGTTCATACGCCGCGCGGCGGCGAGATGCTCAACAACTTCCTGTTCGGCATCGCCGGCTGCACGCCCGACTGGACGCCCGGGCATTTCATCGACATGGAGGTCAGCCGCATCCGGGGCGTGGTTGGGAGCACGGGACGGGCGATCTGCGGGCTGTCGGGGGGCGTGGATTCGGCGGTGGCGGCGGCGCTGGTGCATCGGGCCATCGGCGACCGGCTCACCTGCATCTTCGTCGACCACGGCCTGCTGCGGCTCGGCGAGCGCGAGCAGGTCGAGCGCACGTTCCGCGCGCACCTCGGCATCGATCTGCGCGTGGTGGATGCCACGCACCGCTTTCTGAAGGAGCTGGCCGGCGTGGAGGATCCCGAAGAGAAGCGCCGCCGCATCGGGCACAGCTTCATCGATGTGTTCGAAGATACGGCGCGGCACATCGGCACCGACGTCGGCTTCCTGGTGCAGGGCACGCTCTACCCCGACGTCATCGAGTCCACCTCGGCCAAGGGCGGGCCATCGGCCACGATCAAGACACATCACAACGTGGGTGGCCTGCGGCCCGATCTGCCCTGGACGCTGATCGAGCCGCTGCGAGAGCTGTTCAAGGACGAGGTCCGCCAGGTCGGCCGCGAGCTCGGGCTGCCGGAGGAAATCGTGGGCCGCCATCCGTTTCCCGGGCCGGGGCTCGCGATCCGGGTGCTCGGCGCCGTGTCCGAAGAACGGCTCGAGCTGCTGCGGCGCGTGGATGCCGTCTATCTCGAGGAAATCCGCGAAGCGGGACTGTACGATCAGATCTGGCAGGCGTTCGCCGTCCTGTTGCCGGTCAAGTCGGTGGGGGTGATGGGCGATGGTCGCACCTACGATCACGTCGTGGCTCTGCGAGCGGTGACGAGCCGCGACGGCATGACGGCAGACTGGTACCAGTTTCCCTACGAGGTGCTGGCCCGGATCAGCAATCGCATCATCAACGAAGTGAAGGGCGTGAATCGCGTCGCCTACGACGTAAGCTCAAAGCCGCCGGCGACGATCGAGTGGGAATAGGCCTAGATGTTCTTCTCTTCGAGGAGCTTTAGGAACTCCTCCGGCGCCGTGAGCGTCGCGAGGCGCGCCGGCACGTCGGTCTCCTTGGCGAACTGCGCGATCTTGCCGAGCACCGGCAAGTACTGATTCGACACCTCGAGCGGCGGCGCGACGATCAGAAAGAAATAGTTGACGGGCTTGTCGTCGATCGCCCTGAAGTCGATGCCGCCACCCTCCAGCCGGCGCCCGAAGGCACAGCGCAGCCGCGCCACGACCAGCGAACGGCAGTGCGGGATCGCGATGTTCTGGCCGATGCCGGTCGAGCCCAGCGTCTCCCGCCGCTTCAGCATCTTGAACAGCATCGCCTGCGCCTTGTCATCCAGGTGGAGCAGACCGACGAGCTCCTTGAGCACCGCGTCCTTGGTACTGGCTTGGAGGTTCAGCTCGATCGCATCGTCGGAGAAGAACTCGCGGAGGCGCATATGGGGCGCGAAACCTAATAATTGGTTGCTCCCCGCGCAACGCGCTATTACGTTCCTGCGCATGAACTTCCCGTATCGCGTCGCGTCCGAGACGCCCCTCTTCCTGGCGCCCATGGCGGGGGTGTCGGAATCCCCCTTCCGCCAGGTGTGCCGGGGCTTTGGGGCCGACGTGGTCGTGTCGGAGTTCATCTCGTCAGTCGGCATTTCCTTGGGAATCGAGCGGGTCCTGGCCGAGATGCGGTTCGAGCCCGTCGAGCGCCCCATCGGGATCCAGATCTATGGCGCCGACGCGGGCGTCATGGCGAAGGCCGCCGGCATGGTGACCGAGCTGTTCGCGCCCGACTTTGTCGACATCAATTTCGGCTGCCCGGTCAAGAAAGTCGTGAGGAACAACGGCGGCTCCGGCTGCCTCAAGGACATGGCGCTCGTGGGCGGCATCATCCGCGCCGTGCGGGACGCCACGCATCTGCCGGTGACGGTGAAGATCCGCAGCGGCTGGGACGATGCGCAGCGCGACCCCGTCAGCATCGCGCTGCGCTGCCAGGACGCCGGCGCGCAGGCGCTGACCCTGCATCCGCGCACCCGCACTCAGATGTATCACGGCGCGGCGAACTGGGATGAGATCGCCGCCGTGGCCCACGCGCTCGACATCCCCGTGATCGGTAACGGCGACATCCGTGTGGCGGACGACATTCTGGCGATGAAGCGCCACACGGACTGCGCCGGCATCATGATTGCGCGGGGCGCGTTCGGGAATCCGTGGATCTTTGCGCAGGGCCGCGATCTCTTGGCCGGACGCCCGAACCGTCAGGACCCGACGACCGCCGAGCGGTTCGCCGCCGCGCTCGATCACGCGCGGCTCGCGCTGCGCCTCCAGGGCGACACGCGCAAGACGGCGATCGAGTTCCGCAAGCATCTCGGCTGGTATACCAAGGGACTGCCCGGCGGCGCCGAGCTGCGCCAGCGCCTGTTCGCGATCGAATCGATGGCGGAGGCGGAAGCGATCTTCGCCGCCTACCTCGAGATCCCCGCGCGCGCGGCCGCATGAACTTCGAGCAGCTGCCGTTCGCGACCATCGATCACCTCCGGCCGCACACGCAGGGTCATCAGGAGGTCATCTTCTGCCCGGGGAAGACGCCGGGGCAGGTCGTCGCGATCGCCGAACGGCTGGAAGCTGCCGGTGGGACCTTCCTCGCCACCCGCGCCGACGCGGCCCACGTCGCAGCGCTCGCCGCGCGATTCCCCCGCGCCGAAGCGAATGCGCTGGGGCGGACGGTGTACCTCCCGCCCCAGCCGGAGCCGGCGCCGACGGGGCGGGGCACCATCCTCGTCTGCACCGCGGGGACGAGCGATCTGGCCGTCGCCGAGGAAGCCGCGGTCACCGCGCGCGCGCTCAAGAACCCGGTGGAGCGGCTGACCGACGTCGGCGTGGCCGGGATTCATCGCCTGCTCACCCAGACCGACGTGCTGCGCTCCGCCGCCGTGATCATCGTGGTGGCCGGCATGGAGGGCGCGTTGCCGAGCGTCGTGGGCGGGCTGGTGAAGGTTCCGGTGATCGCCGTTCCCACGAGCGTGGGCTACGGCGCGTCCTTCGGCGGGCTCGCGGCGCTGCTGGCCATGCTCAACTCCTGCGCCGCCGGCGTCACCGTCGTCAACATCGACAACGGGTTCGGCGCCGCCGCCGCCGCGAGCCGCATCAACCACACGTGAGACGCAGCGGCGCGTGGCTCGGGCCCGCGCTCTGCGTGCTGGGGTGCACCGCCGTCTTCGGCGCCGTGTGGCGGGGGACGGACGGCGCGCTCCTCGCCGCGGCGGGCGGGTTCGTCGCCGCGTCGGGCTTCACGTTCCTGCTGTTCATCTGGTGGACGCGCGCTCATCCCGCGTTGGCGCGCCCGCTCGATTTCTCCCACGCGCTCGACCTCGTGCGCCGTGCCCACGGGGCGCGGCTCGCCTGGATCGTGGGCTTGCGCAACGGGCCCCTCGAGTCCGCTCCGCCGGACGAAGACATGGCCATCGCATGGCGGCGGCGCGGCGCCTCCGTGGTGGAGCTGGCGTCGGTGGACGGGCGGGAGCACATCGTGCGCGATCCCGAGGGCACCTACGCGGCGATCGGCGACTTCCCCTACGGCGCGGGCGTGCTGCTCGGAGGAGGCGCAGCGGACGACCAGCTGACGCTGGCGCTCGAGGACTTGCGGCGTCTCCTCGCGGGAATGCGGGCCGCGGAGTCGCGCGCGCCCGACAGCCAGGGCCATATCGTGGCGCAGCAGCTGGCGATCGGCGCGGCCGGTGCACAGACGCTCGAAGGGATCGCCCGCGCGGGCGCCGAGCTGGCGCAACAGTCGGCGCAGCGCGCCGCCGTCATCGTGGCGCGCGAGGATGACGCGGGCACGGTGATCGCGGTATCGCACGCGGCCGACAAGCGCCTGTCCGGGTTGCGGCTCCTGCCGGACGCGCCGGTGTCGCGCGCCATGGCCACCGGTCTGCCCGTCGTCACGCAGCCCGGAGGGGGAGACGACGTGCTGGGCGCGCTGCCGGGCGTCCCGGACCGGCGACGCCGCGACCGGGCGGGGGCGGCGTATCCGCTGGTCGATGGCCGCGTGGTGGTCGGTGCGCTCGTGCTGGCCGGCCCGGCGATCGAGCCCGACAGTCCCGCCGCGGAGCGGATCCGGCGCCTCGTCGCCGAGCTCGGCCCGCGGCTCGCCGCCGCGAAGGCGGTCCACGACGCGAAGCGGCGCGCGGTGCTCGATTCGCTGACGGGCCTCGCGAACCGCGCGGAGTTCGATCGGGTGCTCGATGCCTATCGCCGCGACGCCGCGGCGCAGCCGCCGCCACCCGCTTCGCTCGTCTACGTGGATCTCGACTTGTTCAAACGGCTGAATGACACCCTGGGCCACGCCGCCGGCGACGCGGCGCTGCGCCACGTGGCGCGCGTGCTGGAGTCGGCGGTCCGCGACGGCGATCTCGTGGCGCGGATCGGCGGCGAGGAATTCGCGGTGTGGCTGCCGGGCGCGCCGCTCGCGCAGGGGTTGGAGGTCGCCGAGCGCATCCGCGCATCGGTGCATCGCACGGCGTGGCGCTGGGACGGATCGGCGCATGCGCTGACGACGTCGTGCGGCGTGGCGTCGTACCCCGCGCCGATTCGCGACCTGCTGAATCTGGCCGCCGCGGCAGACGCCGCGCTGTATCGCGCCAAGCAGGGCGGGCGCAATCGGGTTGAAAAGGCCGTCCTGACCCGTTAGGTTGCGCCTCCGGACACGTCGAGGGGGCGACAGGCTTCGACGGGTTTGGCGAGGATATGGTTGCGTGTCCAGGTTCTCAGTCACCTGGTAAAACCACTGGGAAGACACACAAGCCAACTCTGAACTGGCTCTGGCTGCGTAAGCTTCGGCTTCACGCACCTGCGTGAGTGGCAGCCCGCCTGAGGCGGCGCTCACGTATCGCAAAGTCGGGCTAGCGGTACCTGGGGCCTCAACGGGTGCCGTGAGAGATGAAAGAGGCTTGTCGCGGCCAGGGCTGACGAGGCGCCGAGGCGGCGAGACCACAAAGCCTTGTCTACGCACGTAGGAGCCATATCGGAGTCATGCTCGGACCGGGGTTCGATTCCCCGCGCCTCCATTTCGGAAGACCGGGAAGCGGGAAACGGGAAACGTTTCTCGCTTCCCGTTTCCCGTTTCCCACCTATATTGGCCGCGTCCCGAATCGGTATTCACGTTCTTTGGGGGTGCCATGGGCGCCATGACAGAACCCACGCAGACCCAGCAATCCGGCGGTGCGATGAGCGCCCTGATCGACTTGAGCAGAGTTCTCTACGAGCCCGAAGCGGTGTTCGGACGGGTCGCGCAGCGGCCCCGGTTCCTCATGCCGTTTCTCGGGCTCGTCGCCGTCCAGATCGTCATCGGCGTGATCAATCTGCCGTTCCTCCAGGCGGCGATCCGGGCGCAGATGGCCGCCGCCGCCACGCCGGCTCCCGCCGGCGGTCCCGACCCGTCCTCCTTCGCCGCGATCGGACTCGTCTTCGTCCCGGTGGGGATCGCGATCGCGCTGGCTCTCGGCGCTTTTGTCCTCTGGGTGCTGGTGTCGTTGATGGGCGGCGACGCGAAGTTCAACACCCTGCTCAGCGTGACGGCGTATGCCTCCGTGCCGACCGTCATCCTCCTCAGCCTCATCGGCACCGTGGTGCTGCGCATGCAGGGCCTGGGCGAAGTCACGTCTCCCGCCGACATGCAGCCGTCGCTGGGCCTGGACCTGCTCGTCCCGGCGAGCGGATTCCTCGGGGCCGCGATGAAGGGAATCAACCCATTCTCGATCTGGGGAACGGTATTGACGGCGATCGGCATCATGGTGACCCATCGCCTGCCGAAGGGCTCGGCGTATACGATCGCCACGATTTCCCTCGTCGTCGGGTTGCTGATCGCCGGGGCGTTCGGCGCGCTGTCGAGCCGAGGCGGCTGAGCTAGACCGTCGCCTTCGTCCGATTGATCACGCCCGCCTCCTCGAGGGCCGCCTGGGCCGCGGCGAGGCGGGCGATCGGGACGCGGAAGGGTGAGCACGACACGTAGTTCATGCCCACGTGGTGGCAGAACTTCACCGAGCTGGGCTCGCCCCCATGCTCGCCGCAGATCCCCACCTTGAGCTCGTGCCGCGTGCCCCGGCCCAGTCGCACGGCCATCTCCACCAGCTTGCCGACGCCGTCCTGATCGAGCACCTGAAAGGGGTCCTCGCGGAGCACGCCGCGGTCGACGTAGAGTGGGAGAAAGCGTCCCGCGTCGTCGCGCGACAACCCGAACGTCGTCTGCGTCAGATCGTTGGTCCCGAACGAGAAGAACTCCGCCTCTTTGGCGATCTCGTCGGCGGTGAGGGCGGCGCGGGGCAGCTCGATCATCGTGCCGACCAGGTAGGGCACGGCGCGTCCCTGCGCGTGAAAGACGTCCTGCGCCACGCGCCGGATGATCTGCGCCTGATGCACGAACTCCCGCACGTCGGCCACCAGCGGCACCATCACCTCGACCGCCACCTTCTTGCCGCGCCCCACCACGTGACAGGCCGCCTCGAAGATGGCCCGCGCCTGCATCTCGGTGATCTCGGGGTAGGTGATGCCGAGGCGGCAGCCGCGGTGGCCCAGCATCGGGTTGGCCTCGTGCAGCTCGCCCACCCGGGTGAGCAGCGCCTCGCGTTCCGCGATCTTCTTCTTCGACGCCTTCTTCGCCTTCAGGAGCGCTATCTCCACCCGCAGGTCGTCGTGCCGGGGCAGGAACTCGTGCAGC
>JAUYMC010000051.1 GCA_030699545.1 Gemmatimonadales bacterium
TGACCCCCGCCGAGCGCGCCGCCATTCCGCCCACGGCCCTCGCCCTCGGCATCGCGCTCGGCGTTTCGGCCGTCCTCGTCTGGGCCGCGCGGCGCCCCATCCTGCTGGCCACCGGCTACGCGCTGGTCGTCATGGTGATCCCTATCGTCTCCCGCGACCTGCTCGCGGCGGTCGGAGACGACCGCTCGGCGTCGGCGCTGGCGCGGGTGATTCAGAACACCGAGCCCGCTCCGGAATCGGCGCGTGTGCTCGGCATCTCCGCCTATCCACCGTCGCTTCCTTTCTATCTGCGCCGGACCATCGCGGTCGCGTCCCCCACCGGGCGGGAGCTCACCAGCAACTTCATCGCCGATCAGCACGCGCAGTTTCGCGCCCACCCCAATACCCCGCTGCTGCCCGCCGACGCCTGGCTCGAGCGCCTGGCGCACTGCCGCGAGCGGACCGTGTTCATCACGCGCACCGGCGACGCGCGGAGCCGCGCCGTCCTCGATACCGCGCTGCCGCTGCTCGCCGTCGAAGGCCGCTACGCCGCCTACGGACCATGTGTGGAATCTTCGGGGCGGTAGCCCCGCTCGGACGCCGGCTGCGCCATCCCGATGGCATCGAGCGCATGGCCGCGGCCCTGCGCCATCGCGGTCCGGACGGCGAGCGGATCGTCGGAGACGAGTGCGTGCGGATCGGCGCGCGGCGCCTCGCCATCATGGACCTGACGACTGGCGAGCAGCCGTTCCAGAGTCCCACCGGCGCCGTCTGGATGGTGTGCAACGGGGAGATCTACAACGCTCCCGCGCTGCGCCACGAAGCCGCCGGCTGGGGGTACCCATTCCGTTCCCGCGGCGACATCGAGACGATCGTGCCGTTCTACGAGCGTCATGGCGCCGCCGCCGTCGAGCACCTCGACGGAATGTTCGGCCTCGCCATCTGGGACGCCGCGCGCGAGCGGCTGGTGCTCGCCCGCGACCGGGCGGGTGAGAAGCCCCTCTTCTGGACCGAGGTCGGCGGCGAGCTCCGCTTCGCCTCCGAGATTCAGGCGCTGCTCGTCTACCCGGATCAACCGCGTCACGTCGATCGCCGCGCGTTGGCGTTGTATCGCGTCCTCGGCTACGTCCCCGCGCCCCACACGATGTTCGCCGGAATCCACAAACTCCCGCCGGGCAGTGTGCTCGAAGCGGCCGGTGGGCGGATCGAGGTACGCGCGTACTGGAGCCCCGCGCGCGCCGCGAGCGCACCGCCGAGGCTCGCGTCGGCCGGTCAGCTGCGGGAGACGCTACAGCGCGCGGTGGAGCGGCAGCTCATGTCCGACGTCCCCCTGGGGATCTTCACGAGCGGCGGCCTCGATTCCTCGCTGCTCGTGGCCGCGGCGGCGCGCGGCATGCCCGGCGGCGGTGAGCGCCTCCACACCTACGCCGTGAAGTTCGTCGAGCCCGGGTACGACGAAAGCCGGCACGCCGAGGCGGTGACGCGGGAAATCACGAGCATCCATCACGTCGTCACGGCCGACGATGCCGCGCTCGAGCGCGCGCTCGACGTCGTCTCCCGGTCGCTCGCCGAACCGCTGGGCGACCCCGCGGTGCTGCCGACCTGGCTGCTCGCGGAGACGGCGCGTGCCGACGTGAAGGTCGTGCTGTCGGGCGAAGGCGCCGATGAGCTCTTCGGCGGCTACCCCACGTACCTCGGCCATCGATTGGCGGAGTGGTGGCGACGAATGCCGGCGCCGCTCGCGGGCGTGGCCCGCTGGCTCATCGAGCGCTGGCCCGCCTCGACCGGCAAGGTGACGCTCGAGTTCCTGCTGAAACAGTTCGTGCGCGCGGCCCGCCAGCCATTGCTCGAGAGGCATCTCACCTGGTTCGGCGCCGGCGGCCAGCCGGAGCCGGGCCTCGTGGCCGAGCTCGGGGATGTGCTGCGCGATTTCCCGGCCGGGGACCCCTTGAACCGCATGCTGTGGTTCGATTTCGTGACCTATCTGCCCGACAACCTCCTGGTCAAGGTGGACCGCGCCACGATGCTGGCGTCGATCGAAGCGCGCGCCCCCTTTCTCGATCGCGAAGTGCTGGAGCTGGTGCTGCCGGCGCCTTCCGCCATCAAGGTGCGAGGCCTGACCGCCAAGGCGATATTAAAGGAAGCGGCGCGCGGGCTCGTGCCGGAGACCGTGATCGCGCGCCGCAAACGCGGCCTGTCGGTGCCGGTGGCGCGATGGCTCAACACCGGACTGAAGCCGCTGGCCGATCGTCTGCTCCATACCCCGCTGCTGGCGGAACACCGGTCGGGACGCGTCAATCACGCGCGGAGCCTGTGGCCGCAATTGATGCTGGCGCTGTGGGCGGAGCGGTGGGGGGTGAACCTCGATGCATCGTGACGAAGCGCTGGCCCTGATGCAGGAGCACACGCAATCGGCGTCCTTGCGCCAGCACATGCTGGCCGTCGAGGCGGCGATGCGCGCCTATGCCACCAAGCTCGGTGAAGACCCCGAGCCGTGGGGGGTGGTCGGGCTGCTGCACGATTTCGACTACGAGAAATTCCCCAACGCCGAGCATTCCGCCACCGAGGGCCATCCCGCGTGGGGCGTGAACCTGCTGCGGAGCCGCGGCGTCCCCGAGCCGCTGTGCCGCGCCATCCTGGGCCACGCGACGTACTCCGGCGTGCCGCGCGACACCCCGCTGGCCCACACGCTGTTCGCCGTCGATGAGCTGTGCGGCTTCCTCGTCGCCTGCGCCCTGGTGCGCCCGTCGCGCAGCTTCGCCGACCTCGAGGTGTCGTCGGTGAAGAAGAAGCTCAAGGACAAGGCGTTCGCCCGCGGCGTGAACCGGGACGACGTGCGACGGGGGGCCGAAGAGATCGGGGTTCCGTTGGACGAGCATATCGCCTTCTGTATTGAGGCGCTGCGAAGCCTCGGCGGGTGACCGCGCGCACTCCGCATCCGCTGTCGCGCGCGCTCGACCGGGCGACCGGCGCCCGGCCCATCCCCGGGAACGCCCTGCGGCATGTCCCCGAGAGCGCCACCGCGCTGGACGTGATGATCGAGCTGATCGAGGGCGCGGAACGGTCCGTGCACTTCGAGAACTTCATCGTCCGCGACGACGACACCGGGAAGCGATTCGCGACCGCCTGGGCCGAGCGCGCCCGCGCCGGCGTGCGGGTCCGCATCCTCTACGATTCCCTCGGCAGTCGCGGCACGGCGAACGGATTCTGGCGGGATCTCCGCCGGGCCGGCGTGGACGTACGCGCGTTTCGCCCGGTCTGGACCAGCGGCATCATCGAAGCGCTGACGCGCGATCACCGGAAGGTGATGGTCGTCGACGGCCGGCAGGCCCTGACGGGGGGGTTGTGCATCGGCGATGAATGGGCGGGCGATGCCGCCCGGCACAAGCCGGCGTGGCGCGACACGATGATCGTCGTGACCGGCCCGGCGGTGGCGGCGCTCGACGGCGCGTTCGCGCGCATGTGGTCGCGCGCCGGCTCACCGCTGCCCGAGGACGAAATCGCATCGGATGCCCCCGAATGCGGTCCCTCCGCGCTGCGCGTGGTCGAAGGTGTCCCGGGGCTGTCGCGGATCTACCGCGCCGTCCAGCTGCTTGCCGCGTCCGTGGTCGAGCGGCTGTGGATCACGGACGCCTATCTCGTCGCCCCGCCTCCGCTGTTCGCGGCCCTCGTTGACGCCGCGCGCAGCGGCGTCGATGTGCGATTCCTGCTGCCGGGCACCACCGACATCCCGATCGTGCGGTTCATGAGCCGGGGCGGGTATCGCGAGTTGTTGCACGCCGGGGCGCGCATCTTCGAGTATCGGGGGCCGATGCTGCACGCCAAGACGCTGCTTGCCGATCATGAATGGGCGCGCATCGGGTCGAGCAACCTGAACGTGTCGAGCTTGCTCGGGAACTACGAGCTCGACGTCGTCGTCGAAGGTGGCGATCTGGTCGATGCCCTGGCCGCGCAGTTTCTGCACGACATGGGGAACAGCCGGGAGATCGTGCTCCAGGCGCGGCGCCGCCTGCCGCCCCGCCTGATCGATGCGCCCGCGCATCCGCCACCGCCCCTGCCGCAGCGCCGCACGCGGCGCGAGCTCAAGGCCGCCGCGGCCGTCGCCCTGGTGCAGG
>JAUYMC010000060.1 GCA_030699545.1 Gemmatimonadales bacterium
CCCAGGGCACACCGAGCGTCGCTCCGTAGTCGATCTGGCGCCGCACGGCCAGCCGATTCGTCTGCTCTATGAGGATTCCCGCCGGCGCCCGCATGACGAGCGACGGCATCAGATACTCGAACATCGATCCCGACCAGGAGATCAGCGCGGCACCGTGCGCGACGGGGGTGACGGCGCGGCCAAGGCGGAACCAGTGGCGGGCCGGGATGTCGCCCTTGGCGATCGCCATGAAGCTCGCGAGCCGCGCCTCGGAGGCCAGGAGATCGTAGCAGCTCGGATCGAGCGTGCCCTCGGGAGCCAAGTAACCAATCGACAGCAACTTGCGGTCGTGGTCGAACAAAAAGCCGAACTCCATCGCGAGCGCCGTCGCCCGAGCGGACTTTTCGAGAACCGAGAGGCGCCCCTCGAGAGTGGCTGCGTCCGCTGACCGACTGAAATCTCGGCGGTGGCTCTCGATTGTGTTCCGGGTTGCCTCCGCCCAGAACAGCAACTCCGCGGCGGTGTCGTCGCTCCGTTCGATGGAGAGCGTGAGAGCAATGTCGGCCATGGTCTTGGCCTCTGCAGCAAGCCCTGCGAGCCGTTCCGCGATGTCGTCGCCGACCTCGGGCGCCCGTCGCACGCTAGTCGCGAGCACGGCGAGCGCGTCGTCGAACTGATGCCACGTCACGGTCTGTGTTTGTCGCCCGTCACGCAGGCGGACCGCCTCTTCACGCGTGAGATCGAGCGCGTCACCGACACCGATGAGCCGCGACGCGGCGCCGAGTGGAAGACCACTCCATTCTCGAGCCGCGTTGGCGAGCGCGATGAGGTGCCCGGCCAAGTTGCCGCTGTCGACGGAGGAGACGTAGCGGGGATCGAGCGGCCGCAGATCCCGTGTGTCATACCAGTTGTAGAAATGACCACGGAGCCGCTCGAGGCCACTCATGGTCGCAAGCGTTGCCTCCAGCCGCTCGATCGCTTCGATGGTTCCCATCCATCCGAAGTCGCGGGCACTCACCACCGACAGGAGATAGAGGCCGAGATTGGTTGGCGAGGTCCGATGGGCGAGCGCCGGCGCCGGGTCTTCTTGGAAATTGTCCGGCGGCAACATATGATCGGCCGGCGTCACGAAGCTCTCGAAGAACCGCCAGGTGCGGCGCGCGGTCAGCCGCAAGACGCGAGCGTCGGTGTCCGACACAGACAGCCGGCCTGCGACGAGGGGAGACAGGCTTGCCCAGCGTGCGACGGCCGGCGAGGCCATCCACAGCGCTGCGAGCGGCACCACTACGGGCCACGTCCCGTGCCCTGAAAGCCAGGCGACGGCCGCTGCTGCAACGCCGATGATGACCGCGCCGGCCATCCGACGATAGAAGCCGAAAAAGTCGAGCCGAGGACCGACCGTCGCTTGGGCCGCCGAGATCCATTCGAGCAGATGCCGGCGGGTGACGAGCAGCCGGACCAAGGTCCGTCCGATCGCATCTCCCATCAGCCATGCCTGGTGGGCGAGAAAAGTGACCAGCAGAGCCGACTGGATCAAAGCGAGGCGGAAATCGGTGCCGAGCGCGCCGAGATGGCTGCGGGGGGTGATCCCGGCGCGCCGCGGCACGATGGCGCCGATGACGGGGATGAAGGTGGGAAGCGCGATCGTCGACAGGACGAAGGCGGTCCAGAGGACCGCGGCATCGAACGGCAACGCCCATTCGGCCAGTAAGGCGAAAACGGCCGCCGGCGCCGACAGCGTCCGCCGCAGATTGTCGAGCATCTTCCAGCGACCGATCGCCGGCATGGCGCCGCTCGCCGGACTGGTAGCGGTGGTCGGTGCAAGACCGAGGATCCACGGCACGAGCTGCCAGTCGCCTCTTGCCCAGCGGTGGTGGCGGAGAGCGGCGACGTCGTAGCGGGTGGGGAACTCCTCGACGACCTCGACATCGGAGGCGAGTCCGGCGCGGGCGAAGACGCCTTCGAACAGATCGTGGCTGAGGATTGTCGAGTCCGGCACCCGGCCGGCGAGAGCAGCCTCAAAAGCGTCGACGTCGTAGACGCCCTTGCCGGTATAGGAACCTTCGCCGAATAGATCCTGGTACACGTCGGAGACGGCCGAGGCGTAGGGGTCGATACCGCCCATGCTGGAGAAGACGCGCTGGAAGAGCGAGCCCTCGCGGCCGACAGGCAGCGAGGGCGTGACACGCGGCTGCAACACCGCATAGCCTTCCACGACCCTGCCGGCAACGACGTCGAAACGGGGCCGGTTGAGCGGATGCGCCATCTTCCCGATCAGCCGACGGACCGTGTCGCGCGGCAGCTTCGTGTCGGCGTCGAGCGTGATGACGTAGCGGACGTCTGCGGCCACGGCGGGTGGCCGCCCGTTGAGGCCCAAGAACGTGGTGTCGGACGCGCCGCGCAGGAGTCGGTTCAGTTCGTGCAGCTTGCCGCGCTTGCGCTCCCATCCGATCCACCGCCCCTCGCCTTCGTTCCAGACCCGTCTGCGATGGAGAAGAAGAAAGCGGTCGCCGCCGGGCGCCGGGCCGTGGCGCCGGTTGAGCCGAGCAATGCCCTCCGCTGCGGCCGCGAGGAGAGCCCCGTCACCCGCGGCGTGCTCGGTCGCGGCATCGACCCAATCCGAGAGCAGCGCGAAATGGAGGTCGCCTTCCAGGCTCGCGAGGTAATGGATCTCCAGCCGTTCAATCTGCTCCTCGATCGTCTCGTGTGCAGTGAGCAGCGTCGGCACCGCGACAAGCGTGCGCAGATGCGAGGGAATACCATTGCGAAGTTCCAAAGCGGGCAGAAGCATCGCGCCGAAGCCCCGCGTCACGCCACGGTTCACCAGCGCGACCGCCGCATCGATGGCGGGGATCGCACCCAGAGCGCCGAGCAGGCTCAGCCATGCCCCGCCGAGCCCCGCCACGGCCAGGGCGAACAACGGTAACGCGAGGAGGACCGCGGCGGTGGCGGCGATGGCGCTCACGTAGCCGCCGATGCCGAGTGCTCGGATCAAGCGCACGAGCCAAGTGTGCAGTGGCGGCTGGTAGCCGACCGCCGCTTCGAATGCACGGCGTCCCCCGGCGAGAAGATGATAGCCTGGATCGCGGCGGCGGCCGTCCGCCACGCCCAGGTCCGCAGACGCAGCTTGCTTTGCTGCCAAGATGGCGCTGCGCGCAATGTCGAGTTCCGTGCGGTCCGAACCGCGCGCCAAATCCTCGATGGTGCTGCGGTAAAGGTTGCGCGTCGGAAAATCCATGTCTGAAAAGCCGTCGCCGGCTGCAAGCAGTCTGTCGACGAGGCTGATGCGCTCGAACAGCTCCGTCCAATCGACGTCGGAAATCAGGCGCATGCTCGTGATGATGTTGCGCACCGTGACGCTCGCGGCACCCTGCCTCTGATGTTCCTCGCGCACTTCCGCGTCGGTCGTCGTTCCCTGCGCTGCCAGACGCTCGTCGAGCCACGTCAGCGTAGGAATAATTCTGGGATCCTGGTCCTGCAGTCTATGCACCAATTGGACTATGAGCGCCCCCGTCAGCGGCACGCGCTCGTGATCCGCGAGCGCCACCTCTACCGGTTCGGCGGTGCGCCCGCCCACACCCAACAAACGGTCGGCGAGACCGTCTGCCTCATCCCGTGCGGCGCTACTGTGCACGATTCGCGCGGCGATGCGCCTGAGGTTCTCGACGAGCACGATCCGCAATGTGATCGCAACCGCCCAGAGTTCGCCGATCGTCAGCGGCTGGATCTCCTGGTAGGCTCCTAGGTAGCGGCACAGCATCTCGGGGTCGAAGCGGCTGTCGGTGTGAGCGACGAAGGCCCAGGCCACGCCGAACACGCGCGGATATCCCGCGAACGGCCCGTCGGCGAGCTTGGGCAGTTGCCGGTAATAGCCGGGTGGCAGATCGGAGCGGATTTCGCGGATCTGCCTCTCGACGAGATGATAGTTGTCGATCAGCCATTCCGCCGCTGGAGTGATCGCGTGTCTCGCATCGATCGCCTTGGCGATGGCGTGATGGGCATCGAGCAGCACCGCTGCGTTGTCGGCGAGCCGACCCATCAGCGGACGGCCCTTGGTCGGCTTCGGTGTCACTGGCTGCGCCACAGCAAGGCTCCGCGCGTGCTGCTCCAGGCGCTCGACGCTGAAGAGCTCTTCGCGAATGGACTCTCGATTGTCCAAGGGCGACTGGGAAGGCGCCCGCCGGAAGGCGCGGCGAATGAAGGTTGTCAAATGGACCTTTCTGCTGCGCGTTGGCCGCGCGCTGGGCCTATCGGCCCCTTCGCGCTCAGCGAAACGGGGCATCCGCCGACTGACCAGCCCCCGTGGGCTGGTCCAGTTCTTGTATTAGTCGATATTGGCTCATGTACTCATAAAAGGGATTCACAAACGGCTGATTATGTGATTCAAGCTTCCAAACAGCGGGGGCAGTCACATG
>JAUYMC010000064.1 GCA_030699545.1 Gemmatimonadales bacterium
CGTTGGGCTGGCCGCGGCCGTCGTTGCCGGCCATCAGGCGCCCCCCGCGAAGTCGAGCGAACCAGGGGGACTCCTGCTCGACCCTGGACCGAAGGACGGCGCCCCGGAACGCGTCCCACTCGTCCCTACACCAGGCCACCAGCGCAAAGTCGTGGGAGGGATACCGTCCCACGCATACCGGGATAGCCGCTTCGGGGAAGTGCCTGACGAACTCCGCGTAGCCCATCGTCACCTGCGCCTTCCGCCAGAGCGGCGAAGTGGCGACCGACTCCACAGGGAGGTAGAACCCCACCGCTTACCCCTCGATCTGCGCGTCGTCGTCGTCGTCGCTGAGCCGGGCGAGCCGCGCCCGCATGTCGGCCGCCTCCCGCTCTCGTTGAGCGGCCTGCTTCTCGAGCCCGGCTCGGTAGTCCGGGTCGGACTGGACCCGGACGATGTGATCGACCAGGCCGTCCAGGACCACCTGGTAGAGGGGCTTGCCGGTGATCTCCGCGATCTCCTCCACTCGCCTGTGGACGTGTCGAGGAATCGGGATGCTCAGCTTCACGCGCGTGTCGGACATGTGTTCTATCTCCTTGCGCCCCCACGCGGAGCGGCGGGGCGGCAGCCTATACGGCAGTCGGGGGTAGCGTCCACACTCCTTCTGCGGGACCCATGCTAGGAGCAGGGATTCGGGAATGCAAGCGCGCCGCGCGACCGCGCGACAATTGCACCAATGGCGAGGATGCGCCCGCGCGGACCGCGCTTGACGCCTGTCAGGCGCCATACTATGCTTCGTCCCGTGGCCCGTGCGAGCAGCCAACACCCCAGCGACGGGGCTCCTGCGGCTCGCGAGGCAGGAATCGGCGCGGTCTGTTGGAGTCAGGGCGAATGCCTGCACAGGGGGTCCCGCGGTCCATACCCGTCGGAGTCGAATGAGAACGACGACAGCGCAGATAGAAGCCGTCGCCCGCGAGGTGTGCGCCGCCTTGCAGGACGCAGACATCGCCCTTCGCGAGGCGATGCCCGTGTTCTATCCTGGTGCCGGCTCCGTCGAGGTGCGCGGCGAGCCCTGGGGCGACGAGCGGCTCCAGAATGGAGCTTCGACGTGAGCTACACCATCGAGCACCACCCCCACGGGATGAGCGTCTGTGGCGCTGTGGACCTGGGCGACTTCACACACCTCGGCGCCCTCGCCGCGGATCGTGGATACGACCAGATGGCCCCCGGGTTGGCGTCGGCGCTGGGCGTCAGCCTCGTCTTCGGCTCGGTCGAGAGCCTGCGCCGCTGGCGACGGGAGATCGAGGCGCGGGCGGGAGCAGGCCTCGCCGGATGGCTCGCTGGGGGCGACACCGGCCTCAGCTCGCTGGCCCTGGTCGCACACCTGGCGGGTGGCGAGATGCGGGCTGTTGCGCGCGCTCGTGGCGGGGGCATAGGGAGCTACCCCCACGACGGCGACGACCTCGGCCGGTGCCTCCGTCTCCTCGATGTCGCGCCGGAGTTGCGCGAGCGCCTGCCCAGCATGGCCGGCGTGAGCCCCGCCTGGGCCGCCCTGGTCTCCCGATGGGACGAGATGGAGGCCCTGTACCGCGAGGAGGAGCCGAGCGGGCGGACGCCGATGACCTACGCCATGATCAGTGGCCTCCTCGCGGATGGCGGACCATGAGCACCCAAGACGCCCCCGGCCTGACCCTGACCCCGTTCGACGCGAGATCGAGCAGGACTACGCCGTCGAGAGATTGGAGGAGCCCCCTGACCTGCGGAGCGTACTGGATTCGCTGCGATGACCCCCCGCTCCCCTGGACACGCCATCGGTGGGGGGACAACCCGAACAGCGGCGCCTGCCCCGTGGGCTCGGTCCCCGGAGCCTGCGTCACGTTCACGGGCGAGCTGCTCGCGCTACGGCTCCCGCACCTTCCGCGCCCGGCCCGGTCCCGGCGGGCGCGGCGGCATCTCGCTGCTGACCCCGAGCGCGGCGCCGAGCAACTCGCGCGCGAGGTCGCTGATGGTGACGCCCGCTTCGCGTGCGCGGGCGTCGAGCGCGTCGCGGATGGCGGGGGGGAGTCGGACCTGTAGGGCGGGGCAGCGGGGCATGGCCGCAGTGTAGCGGATCCGAAAAAGAACGTCACCGCGGATTTAGCTGTTGCGCTTCGATCTGACCCGGTATACAATCTATTCACGGTCGAGGCACGGAGCCTCACCGGCCCCCGGGAGGGGGCGAGGAGACAGACATGAAGACCGCGACCACCGACAAGCTGATCGAGATCATCAAGACCGCGCAGGCGGACTGGACCGGCGGGGACTGGACCCACAAGCGCCGGGTCGGCGGCGAGATCCAGCTCGACGCGGACGGCGAGCCCGTCTACTGCGACGGCTCGAAGGCCGGCTGCTCCTACTGCGCCGAGGCCAAGGGCGACGCCGCGCGCGCAGCCTTCCGGGGCGACGCCGCGATCAGCGCCATCCGACGAGGCGACATGGACACCGCCCTGGCGCTGATGGAGGCCGCCCGGGAGATCGAGGACACCTGGGGAGACTCCCCGGCCTACGCCCCGGCGGTCAAGGCGGTCGAGGCCGCGGTCGTGGACGACGACGAGGACGAGGACGAGGACGACGAGGGCGCCACCGCGGTCGAGGCCGACGACATCGTCGCGATCGATGCGCTCCGAACCGAGGCGGGCGCCGCTGGCGACGCCGCGATGGTCGCCATCTGCGACCGCGCCATCCTCGGCGACGAGGACGCGATGCGGGACGTCCGTGACGCGCTGGAGTCGGCGCGGGCGATGATCGACGACGACGAGGACTAGGCTCCCGCCCCCCGCGCCTCCCCTCCTCCCCGGCGCGGGGTGGCTCCACGTCGGCCGCGACGACGGCCGTAGGGAGAAAGCCGACCCTCGGGCCGGCATCGTCACCGACTCGGAAGCGCGAGTCGGCGTGCTCCCTGGGAGCGCCTCACCGGATGGTCCGGCGCGAGGCGCGATGGGAGCAGAGCCCGGCGGCACGGGGCAAAGGAGCAGGGATATGGAAAGGCAATACGTTGTCATCGCCGGGGACTCCGGCGTGTACTTCGGCTGGACGATCGACGGTGTCGAGGCACTGGGCGCAGACGGGAGGGTCGTGCTGCACGACGCCCGGTACCTGCGGCGGTACTACGTCGCGGGGCGTCAGGGCGATGGGTCGGCCGCGGATCTTGCCAGGCTCGGGCTGGATGCGGCCAGCCCGAGCGTCACTGCGCCGGTCGTCGGCGTCTCGGTCCTGCTCGGGGTGCGGCGGGCGTTCTCCGTCGCGGCTGCGGCGCTGCCGTCGTTTGGGGTCACCGATGCAGACTGACGGCTCCGGCGACGGCTACGGCTCCGGCTACGGCTACGGCTCCGGCTCCGGCTACGGCTCCGGCGACGGCTCCGGCTACGGCTCCGGCGACGGCTACGGCTCCGGCTACGGCTACGGCTACGGCTACGGCTCCGGCGACGGCT
>JAUYMC010000075.1 GCA_030699545.1 Gemmatimonadales bacterium
GCCGGCATGCTGGGGACGTCCGCCGGCTCGCTGCTGGTCGTCGGCGCATTGCTCCTCGTCGCGGGGGCGGTGGTGTGGCGCCGCGGCGGGCGACGGCGCTGGTGGAGCGTCGCGGCCGCCGCCGTGCTGGTCCTGGCGGCGCCCTACCTCGTCCGCTACTTCGGGCGCGGCATCGCGCCGCCCGCCGGCGGCGTGAGTATCGGGCTCTGGCTGTCGTGGCAGGCGGCGCTCGCGCTCACGGCGATGGCGCTGATCCTGCTCGCGGCGGCGCTGGTGCGCGGCCCGCGTGAGCCGGCGGCGATCCCGTGGGCCGTGCCGGCGGCGGGCGCATGGGCCGCCCTCGCGGCCATCGCGGGGCTGTGGCTGTGGAGCCCCCACGGCGCATGGCCCGAGTGGTACACATTCGTGTGGCTGCCGGCACTCGCCGGTGTGATCGTTCCGGCGCCGCGCCGCTGGGCGCTCGCCGGCATCGCCGTGGTGGCCGGGACGGCGGCGGCGTTGATCACGTGGGGCGCGGCGGTCGAAGGCCGGCTGGCGCTCGCGACCCGCGACGCGCAACGGCTCGGCAAGGAAGGCGACGCCGTCGCGGTCGCCCTGCTCGAACGATTCAGCCAGGTCGTGACCGCGACAGGGCGGCCGCCGCCGCGCACTGCGGGAGATTTGTACGCGCTCTGGTTGTCGTCGCCCCTGGTCGCGGAGGACTACCCCGCGCTGCTCGCGCTGTGGACGCCCGACGGGCGTCCCCTCGCCGAACTGCGACTCGCGAGCCTCGATCTGCCGACGGGGCTGCTCTCCGCCCTCGCCGCCTCGCCCGCGCCCCCGGGAGGCCGGATCGAGCGCCTCGAGCGCGTGCCCGGCGTCCACTATCTGCTCGTCACCGCGCTGTCCAACGGCGCCGTGCTGACGACGGGCGTGGGGCCGCGCACCCGCCTCCTGCCGCCCGATCGGACCGCGCGGTTCCTGCGGGGGGATCCGGTGGTCGAGCCGCCGTACGCCATCTCGCTCTCGTTGCCGGTGCTCGATCCCGCGCTCGCGAGCACCGACATCGCCTGGCAGCGCGTCGGATGGGCGGCGCGGGGCGAGCGGCAGGTCGATCTGCCGGGCGGCGTGCGGCACGTCCACGTCCGCGTCCCGTTGCGCGGTCCGTGGGCACTGCTCGTCCGCGGCGTCCTGGTCGTGCTCCTCGACGTCGGACTCCTGGGGCTCGTGTGGGCGTTGAGTCTGATCGTGGCGGACGGCTGGCGCGCCCGACTGCCGGCGCTGGTCGCCACGCTGCGCACCAGCTACCGCGCCCAGCTCACGACGGTGCTCATCGCCTTCTTCGTGCTGCCGGTCCTCGGATTCGCGGCGTGGAGCTTTGCGCGGTTGACCGATGAAGCCCGCCGCTCGGGCGACTTGCTCATCCGCCAGACCCTGCGCGATGCCGCGGGCAGCGTGGAGAGCGTCGCCACCGATCGTCCGGAAGCCGTCGCGCGCTCTCTCGGCGAGCTGGGCCGACGGCTCGATGCCGAGCTGTGGCTGTATCGCGGCGGCGTGATCGTGGCGACGAGCTCGCCGGTGCTGGGCGAGCTGGGTCTGGTGGACCCCTTCCTGGCGCCGGCGGCCTTCCGGCTCACGCTGGAGGACGAGCTCGAGCTCACGACCGACGCGCGCACCGCCGGCCGGCCGACGCGCGTCGGGTACCGGGTCGTCACCTCGGGCGCTCCCGAACAGCAGGCCGTCCTCGCCGCCCCACAGCTGCTCGACGACGAGCGGGTGCGCCGCCAGCAGGAGGACCTCGCGCTCGCGCTGGTCCTCGGCACACTGGGCGGGCTGTTCGCGGCGATGTACCTCGCCGGCCTTGCCGCGCGCGGTCTCGCCAAGCCGGTCGCCGCGCTGCGCGACGCGGCCCAGGCCGTCGGACGGGGGAGCGTGCCGCCGGCGTTTCCGCCGGGGACGCCGCGGGAATTCGAGCCGGTGCTGTCGGCGTTCGACCGCATGGTGACCGACGTGCGGCGCAGCCAGACCGCCCTCGAGGAAGCGCGGCAGCGCACGGCGCGCGTGCTCGCCAACGTCGCGACCGGAGTGATCGCGGTGGACGACGGGCTGCGCGTCACGATGGCGAACCCGCGCGCCGCCGAGCTCGTGGGCGAACCCGGACTCGCGCCGGGCGACGTCCTGCCGCGGTCGACCGCGCCGGCCTGGAGCCCCGTGTGGGATGTCGTGCAGGCGTTTCTCGCGGCGGGCCGCGACGCGATCGAAGAACGGGAGTTCGAGATCGGTGGCCGCCAGATTCGCGTGCAGATCGCGCCGCTCGGCGCCGCTCCCGACGGCTGCGTCATCGCCCTCGACGACGCGACGGCGCTGGCACGCGCCGCCCGCGTGCTCGCGTGGGGCGACATGGCGCGCCGGGTGGCGCACGAAATCAAGAACCCGCTTACGCCCATCCGGCTGGGCATTCAGCACCTGCAGCGCGTGCGCGGCAAGGACGCGAAGTTCGAGACGACGCTGCGTGAAACGGCCGAGCGCATTCTCGTGGAGATCGACCGGCTGGACGAGATCGCGCGTGCCTTTTCCCGATTCGGCGCGCCGGGAGGGGGGGGGAGCGCCGAGCAACTGCCGCTCGAGCCCGTCGATCTGGGGGCCGCCGCCCGCGAGGTCGTGCAGCTCTACGGGATGGGGTCGGCGACGCGCTTCGAGGTCCGCGCGGGCGCCAACGGCGCGCCCGTCCTCGCCCGCAAAGGCGAAGTGAAGGAGGTGCTGGTCAATCTGCTCGAGAACGCCCGCAACGCGGACGCGAAACGCGTGACGCTGCGGGTGACGGACGACGGGCGGCGCCTCACCGTCACCGACGACGGCCGCGGCATCGCCGCCGACGTGCTGCCGCGCGTGTTCGAGCCGACGTTCTCGACCACCTCCAGCGGCTCCGGGCTGGGGCTCCCGATCGCCCGGCGGCTGGTGGAGAGCTGGGGCGGCACGATCACGCTCGAGAGCGCGCCGGGGAAGGGCACCACGGTGACGCTGACGCTCCAACCGGCGCCCGCCGCCGCGAGTTCGTGACCCGGCTCACACCCCCCGATGGTAAAATCGGACACAATTGGCAATGTTGTGGCCGGCCTTTCCTTACTGGGGTGCCCTTTGCGAACTGCAGCCGTCGCTCTCACGCTGGTTGTGCTCCTCCTCGCCCCGGCTCGCCCGGCGCGCGCGCAGTTCTCCCTCGACGCGCGCCGCATCGGGATGGGCGGCGTCTCGCTCTCGCGCGGTGGCGACCTGCGCCGTTTCAATCCCGCATACCGGGCAGTCAAGGATCGTGCCGCGGACGGCAGCGCTCCGCGGCTCACGATACCCATCCCGCTCGGCTTGATCGACTTCCTCAAGGAACACCCGCTTAATCAGCTCGACGAGGACCCGCTGTTCGATCCCAAGTCCCCGCTGTTCAATCCCGTCGAGCTCATGAATCTGATCTTCAATCCGCCGATTTTTTACGAGGTGCGCAAAGTTCCCGCGCCGACCAACGACGTGGAGGTCACGATCGGTAAGAACGCGTTTGTGGTGGATCTCGGCGCCACCCAGGTGCTCATCCCGGAGCAGGAGTTCGGCCTCGGAAGTACCAGCCGGCTGCTCGACATGGGCTTTGGGTTCGCGGGTTTCAACATCGGGGTCATGGGATTCCTGCAATACGAGGTCGGCTTTACGCTGGACGATGCCCTCCGGGATGTCCTGAAAAACGCCGACTCCGTGCGTGCCAACACCAGCTACCGCATCCTCGGCGATGGTCTCGTGCAGGCCGGGCTCGCCCCCACGATCAGCTTCGCCGGTCGGTTGACCCGGGGGCCGGGGGGCGAGGAGTCCGACGACGGCATCTACTTGGGTGCAGCCCTCCATTACTACATGGGCGCGACCTACGCCCGCGGCGTCGGGCCGGGCGGCTTCACCACGGGCGATCCGGTGTTCGGCACGACGCCCATCGGCCTGCTCGACGACACGCTGTACACGTCGAACGGGCCGTTCGGCACCGGCGTCGGCGGCGACGTCGGCGTCGCCTGGATCTCGGGACCGTTCGAGGTCGGCGTCGGCGTCAACGACATCGGTGCCGAGTTGACCTGGTCCGACACCAAGGCGCAACGCATCTACTATCACCCGCTCACGGACTCGCTCTACAGCACCGTGCTCGTCGATCACGTCGAGACGACGACCAAGCTGCCCATCACGTATATCGCGAACGCAGCGCTGCGCATGGGGACGGGGACTACGGTGGGGGGCGAGGTCGTCAACTCGGGGCGTGGCACAGTGATTCACGTCGGCGTGGAGCAGCGCGCTACTGTGTTCGCGGTGCGCGGCGGCATCGCCCGCGACCAGCGCAAGAAGATGCAATTCGGCTGGGGCGGCGGCGTGCGGCTCGGGTCCGTCGGGCTCGACGTCGGCTTCTGGACCCACAGCAATTCCTTCGCCGACAAGCGCGGTATCACGATGGCCACTTCCATTTCGATCTACTAGGGTGCGACCCATGAAGGCATTGGCGGTCATTCTGCTCGCGGCGGTCGCGGCCTGTGGCGAAGGGCGCGCGATCTTCAACGTCGACGTCTACAGCTTCATGGCCGGCACGGGGAACGACACCGTGCCCTACGTCATCCCCATCGGCGTCACCGACACGGTGCTCAGCCCCCCGCAGAAGGTGAGCCTGCCGCCGGGATTCGGGAACTCGGTGGTGGACTCGGTCCGCATCACGAGCGGCGGCGCGAACCTCATCAACACGGCCGGCACCGGCACGATCGGCTTCCAGCTCTACATCGCCGGCGATTCGTTAGGCGCGCTCAGCCCGTCGGCGCTCGCGATCGACATTCCGCCCACGGCGGTGAACGGCGCCCAGACCGTCGCCGTCGTCATTTCCGGCGACTTGAGCCCCGCGTTGAACAGCGTGTTCACGAACTCGGAGATCTGGCTGAGCATCGGCGCCGTCGGCAGCAATACGGGCGGGGTGATCGTTACAGGCGACATGGCGCTGACGGCGCTGCAAATCCGGGTCGTGATGCAGGAGCACATCCTGTAAGCGGGAGCGGGGAGCAGTATATCTTTCGCGACGTGACGACTCGACGTCCCACCATCACGGTTGACGTGGGCGGCGTGACGGTGGGTGGGTCCCACCCGATCGTCGTCCAATCGATGACCAACACCGACACGGCCGACGCCGCCGCGACCGCGGCGCAGGTTCGCGCGCTGCACGCGGCCGGCAGCGAGCTGGTGCGGGTCACCGTCAACAACGACGACGCGGCGCGCGCCGTCCCCGCCATCGTGGCCGAGGTGGACGTGCCGGTGATCGGCGACTTCCACTACAACGGCCACCTCCTGCTCACCAAGTATCCCGCCTGCGCGCGCGCCCTGGCGAAGTACCGGATCAACCCCGGGAACGTCGGCACCAAGCGCCGCGACGACAATTTCCGCACGATCGTTCGTGTGGCGATCGACGAGGGCAAACCGGTCCGCATCGGCGTCAACTGGGGCAGCCTCGACCAGCAGCTGCTCACGGAAATGATGGACGAGAATGCGACCCGTCCCGAGCCGCGGACGGCGCGCGAGGTGACGATGGAGGCGATGGTCGAAAGCGCCATGCGGTCGGCCGAGCTGGCGGAGGAATGCGGACTCGGTCACGACCGCATCATCCTCTCGGCCAAGGTGTCGGGCGTGCAGGACCTCGTCGCCGTGTACCGGATGCTCGCTGCACGCGGCGACTATCCGCTCCACCTCGGCCTCACGGAGGCGGGGATGGGGGCCAAGGGCATCGTCGCCAGCACGGCGGGGCTGTCGATCCTGCTCCAGGAAGGCCTCGGCGACACGATTCGCGTCTCGCTCACGCCCCGCCCCGGCGGCGACCGGACCGAAGAGGTGCAGGTCGCTCAGCAGATTCTCCAGTCGCTCGGCCTGCGGAGCTTCACGGCGCAGGTGACCGCGTGCCCCGGCTGCGGCCGCACGACGTCCACGTTTTTCCAGGAGATGGCCGAGCAGATTCAGAACCATCTGCGCGAGCGGCGGGCGGCGTGGCGGGGGCAGTATCCCGGCGCCGAGCAGCTGCGCGTCGCGGTGATGGGCTGCGTCGTGAATGGGCCCGGCGAATCGAAGCACGCCGACATCGGGATTTCGCTGCCCGGCACCGCGGAAGAGCCGAGGGCGCCGGTCTACGTGGACGGCGCGTTGAAGGTGACCCTCAAGGGCGAGACGATCGTCGCCGATTTCCTCCGCATCCTGGAGGAATACGTGGCAACGCGCTTCGGCTCAGCGAACGGCCCTGCCGAGCGGCACCTCGCGGTCGGGATGCACGAGACAGATATCCCCCTCGCCTAGCATCACGCCCAGCGAAGTCGTCGTAGGCGATCACAGTGTCCCCTTTAGAGGCCAGTACGGTCGGGTGTTCGTGCGGGACAAGGTTGGCACGCCGGTTGCCTTTCCGCCACGTGAAAGCTCACTCTAACGCGGACGGCGACATGCGGCGCATCGGCTTTGCGGTTTTGGGCTTGTTCCTGACGGCGGGCACCCTCGACGCCCAGCGATACGATCGCCGGGGTTTGCGCGAAGTGCGCGACCGCGGCACCCTTGGTCTGACGCTCGTCGTGGCGGAGCCGTGGGGCGATTTCAAGCGTCACGGGGACATCGGGGCGGGCCTCAATTTCTTCGGCGTGACCGGCGGCAGCGGGCTCGGCGTGCGCCTCGAGGGCGGCGTGCTGGGCTATGCCTCCGAGTATCAGGGGTATGGGATCTCCACCTCGTCGTCGATCGGGTCGCTCGCGATCGGCCCGCAGCTCACCATCGGGAGCGGACCGTTCCGCCTGTACGGCTTCGCCACGCTCGGGGGATCGCTGTTCTGGAGCTCGATCAACGAGCGGGGCTGCGGCTGCTACGACTCCGACGTCTTCTTCCTCGAAGGCGACTTTACCACCAACCGGTCGACCGGCGCCGGCATGATGCTGAACCTCTCGAGCCGCTTCGCCCTGGACCTCGGCGTCCGCGAAACACGCCACGACCGTGTGACCTACGTCCCGGCCAATGGCGTACAAGACAACGGCGACGGGACGTACTCGGTGGACCGCGTGACGACGCCCGTAGGCATGCGCGTCTGGCACGCGGGAGTCACGATCGGCATTCGCTAGCGCCTCGGCGCGCGATTTTACTTACGCCCTGAGCCGGCGCGGGCCGTAGTGTGATCCATGCTTGCGCGCGTCCGCTCGGCCGCCGTCCTGGGGATCGACGCCTATCTCGTGGACGTCGAAACCGACATCGCGAGCGGCCTGCCCACCTTTGTCACCGTCGGCCTGCCCCAGGGGGCGGTGAAGGAAGGACGTGATCGCGTCTCCTCCGCCCTCGCCAACACCGGTTTCACGTTTCCCCTGAAGCGCGTCACGGTCAACCTCGCCCCGGCCGACATTCGCAAAGACGGGTCGGCCTTCGATCTGCCCATTGCCGTTGGCATTCTCGCCGCCACCGGGCAGGTGTCCGCCGAGCGTCTCAGGGGGATCGCGGTGCTGGGCGAGCTGGGGCTCGAGGGAGCGATCCGCCCCGTGCGGGGTGCGTTACCGGTGGCGCTCGCCGCGCGCGCGGCCGGCATCGAGGCCCTCATTCTGCCGCGTGAGAATCTCCCCGAGGCGGGCGTCGTGGAGGGGCTTCGCGTCCTTGGGGCGGGGTGCCTCGCCGACATCGCGGAGTTCCTCGACGGCAAGGCGGAGCTGCCCGGCGCGTCGGTGAATGTGGCGGAGCTGTTTGCCGAGCGCGCCCGCGACGACGTCGATTTCGCCGAGGTGAAAGGGCAGGCGCACGCCAAGCGCGCTCTCGAGGTCGCGGCCGCGGGCGCGCATAACATCCTGATGGTGGGACCGCCCGGCTCCGGGAAGACGATGCTGGCGCGCCGACTCCCCACGACGCTGCCGCGGATGAGCCTCGATGAGGCGTTGGAGACGACCAAGATCCATTCGGTCGCGGGGACCCTGCCGCTGGGGGAGTCGCTGGTGGCGCGCCGCCCGTTCCGCGCTCCCCACCACACGATCTCCGACGCCGGGCTCATCGGCGGCGGCTCCTACCCGCGGCCGGGAGAGGTCAGCCTGGCGCACGGCGGCGTGCTGTTTCTCGACGAGCTGCCTGAGTTCCGGAAGAACGTGCTGGAGGTGCTGCGTCAGCCGATGGAAGATGGGGTCGTCACGATCGCACGGGCGGCGATGAGTCTGACCTATCCGGCGCGCTTCATGCTGGCCGCGGCGATGAATCCCTGTCCCTGCGGGTGGTTCGGCGATCCGGATCATACCTGCGCCTGCGGGTCCTTCGCCGTCCAGCGCTATCTGGCGCGCGTGTCGGGACCGCTGCTCGACCGCATCGACATTCACCTCGAGGTCCCGGCGGTGAAGTATCGGGCGCTCACCGCCGAGGAGGGGGGGGAGCCGAGCGCGGCGGTACGGGAGCGGGTGGACCGGGCCCGTGTGGTGCAGCGGGATCGCTTTTCGGGCCGGCCGGGGATCTATGCGAACGCCCACATGGCGCCGCGCGACATCCGCGCGCATTGCCGCGTGTCTGACGGCGCGGACGCGCTGCTCAAGACGGCGATCACCCGGCTCGGACTGTCGGCGCGCGCGTATCACCGGATTCTGAAAATTGCGCGGACGGTGGCCGATCTCGACGGCGCGGCGGGACTCGAGCCGAAACACGTCAGCGAGGCGATTCAGTACCGGAGTCTGGACCGGCGCGGCG
>JAUYMC010000080.1 GCA_030699545.1 Gemmatimonadales bacterium
CTCGGGGGGGGTAGGGCGCACCGGCTCGCGGCCGCGATAGCGCTCCAGGTACAGCGGCACGGCGGTGCGGCGGGTATACAGCCAGACCAGCGGTTCGTCGTCGGTCGCGACGACGGCATCCGCCGGCAAGTGGGCGATCACCGGAAGTAGATCGGCGAAGTTCGCCGAGATAGCGCGAGCCTGCGTTTCCCACCAGCGGCCGCTGAACCCGCGGATCTCGTAATGCAGGTATCCGCCAACCAGCAGCGCGGCAAGCAGAGCAACGGGGATGCGCAGCGGCGCCCACCGCCGCCAGAATTCCAGCGCTCCCACCGCCCACGCGAGCGCCAGCCACGGGAGCACCGCCCAGAGGAAGCGATCCGGGGGATGCGGCCAGATCGCGAGGATCAGAAGATAGAAGGCGAGCGTGAAGCCGATCGCCGACCGGCGGGCGAGCAACGTGAGGCCGTAGAGACCGACGCCGAGGGCCGCTGTGGCTGTGAGATGGTAGACCCAGCGCACAGGGATCCATCGCAGCGTGATCGTCTCGATGGGCCGCGGCAGGTCCGGGGCGTTGACGCCGAGCGCGGAGAGGCCTGCCTGACGTAGGTGCTCGCCGTAGCTGCCGTAACCGAGCGCAACGGCGGGATCAATGCCCCCCTCGTGGGCCAGCACCCATACGCTCCAAGCCGCACCCGCCGCTACGACGGGGGCGAGCGTCCTGGCCACGGTGCGCCACGGCGCGCGGCGCAAAAATAGAAAGCATGCGATCCCCGCCCCCGCCGCCACACCGATCGATCGGGTCAGCACGGCGAGCGCAACGGCCGTACCGATCAGCCAGGGGGAGCCCCCGCGGTCGGCGAGAATCACGGCCGTGGCAAGCAGCACGAAGAACAGCGGCTCGGCGAAGAGCACCGACTGGATGGCAAGAACCGGGATGGCGAGCGCCGCGGCGGCGACCAGCACCGGCGCGAGCCAGCGCGGAGCCGCGGGATCGAGCAGCTCGGTGCGGGCCGCGTGCCAGGCCACGAGACCGGCGCCGACCGCGGCGAGAACCAGATTCACCACCTTGGCGGCCAGCGCCGCGGCGCTGACGGGCAGCAGCCCGAAGAGCGGCGTCAGCATGAGCGGGTAGAGCGGCGGGTAGTGGACCGCGGCGGGGGTCCCGGGCAGATGGGGGTGTACGTAGCCGAGGCCGCTCGCCAGCGCGGTCGCGAGACCGGCGTACAGCCCGTCGTCGTAGAACACGCCGACCAGCGAATCGTTGATGGTGAACGCGCCGGCGACCAGCACCAGCGCGGCGACCGCGAGCCCGCCCTTTACTTCGGCGGCGAGCGCCAATCGCCCCGGGGGGGAAACAGGTTGTACCGCAGGATATGGAAAAGGGCCGCAGCGCCGTCCCGCCACGTGATTTTCTTCCCCTCCGCGTAGGTCCGGCCGCTGTAGGAAATCGGAAGCTCCCAGACCCGCGCGCGGGCTTGCGCCAGCCGTGCGGTGAGCTCGACTTCGAACCCGAACCGGTTGGACGTCAGCGGCAACCGCTTGAGCACGTCCGCCCGGACCATTTTGTAGCAGGTCTCCATGTCCGTCAGGTTCAGGTTGGTGAACATGTCGGACAGCAGGGTGAGAAAGCGATTGCCGACGTAGTGCCAGAAATACAGCACGCGGTGGGGCCCCCCTTGGAACCGCGAGCCGTAGACCGCGTCCGCCTTCCCGAGACGGATGGGCTCGAGCAGCTGCGGTAGGTCCTTGGGATCGTACTCCAGATCGGCATCCTGGACGACGATCGCCGTTCCCGTCGCCGCTGCGATCCCCGCGCGCAGCGCGGCGCCTTTCCCCATGTTCACCGGATGACGGATCACCTGGTCGATCAGTCCCGCCTCGGCAAGCTGCGTCATGACGTCGCCGGTGCCGTCAGTGGACGCGTCGTCGACGGCGATCAACTCGATGCGCAGGGCGACGGCGCGGACCTGGCGCACCACGTCCTCGATCGTGGCAGCCTCGTTGTACGCCGGGACGATCACGGACAGCAGATGATCCGAAATTTGCGTGATCAACTCCGACGCTCCCCGATGGCGATGAGAGACTGGCCGACGCGCCAGGGCAGCCATCGCTCCAGGCGAAACAAGGGCACGAGGGCGTCGTACAGCCGGAGCGAGCCCGCCGGGATCGCGCGACGCCGCAGCACCCGGCCGGTGAGCCTCCATCCCGTTATGCCGGCCAAGTTGAAATACTCGATGTGACGCAGGTGGAACGCGGCGGCCGCGAATTTCGCCGCCAGCTCGCCGCGCGTGTAGCGGCGATAATGTCCCAGCGCCTCGTCCAGCGTACCGTACAGCGCCCGCAGCGCCGGCACCAGGAGGATGAGCCGCCCGCCCACCGTCAGCAGCTTCCGGATCGCGTCGAGCGAGCTGGCATCGTCGGCGACGTGCTCCAGTACGTTCAGGCAGATTACGGTATCGAACTGCTCACCGGCGAGCACGCGGTCGTCGTTCGGCAGATACAGCCGCGCGACGGCGATATTCGGGTGCCCCGCGAACCGGGCCCGCAGGCGATCGAGGTACTCGGCTCGCGTGTCCGTCAATACGACGCGCTCCCGATCGGCCAGGAACGCCGACAAGTTGCCGATGCCGGAGCCGACCTCGAGGACGCGCCGCCCGAGCCAGGGACGCAACCGGTCGAACATCCAGCGATTGTAGCGGCCCGCCGCGGCGAGCTGCTCCAGCGTCGCCGCGCCCACCGGATCGCCCGGCTCAGTGTGGGTCGTCATGCGGGGGAACGGTGCGCCCGTGCCGGGGATGCGGCCGGCGCTTGCAGGATGCGCTGCCGCAGGCAGGTCTCGTCGCGCGTGACGCGGAAGAACGCCGCCAGCGGAGACAGCTCGCGCGCGAGCACGTGCGGGCAGCCGGCCGCGATCGCCGCGAGATCTCGCTCGAGCGCCGCCGCCGGCGGCGCCCACACGACTACCGTCACGCTGTCCGCCACAATGCGCTCGGCCAGGTACCGTCCGGGAACGCCGAAGACGGTAGCGGCGAGGCGACTCTCGGTGGGCTGACCGGCGACGGCCTGCCGGCCCGTGTACAGGTAGACCGCGGCGGGGGCGTCCACCATGATCCGATCGCCGGGCGTGGCGCGCGCCTGTACCCAGGCCGTGACGTGTGCGATGAAGCGGCTGCGAAACGCCAAGGTCATCGCCGGCGATTGATCCTCCAACCGTACGGCACCCGTGACGTAGGCGCGCGCCGCAGCTTCGCGCAGCGCGACCTGCCGCCTCGTGACGGCGAGCGCCATGACGCCGAGCAGCGCCGGGACGCCGATCGCCGCGACGCGCGCCGGGAGCCGTCCGGCGACGCGTGCCAGGGTGACGGCGGCCAGCAGGCCGAGAAAGGGCAGCAGGGGCAGCAGCAGGCGGCCCTGCGCGAACGGCCAGAGCAGGGTGAGCCCGCTTGCGGCCAGGGTCGTCAGCACCAGAGCCGTGTGCGAACGCCGCAGCTCCAGACATGCGAAGGCAACGCCGACGCAGCCGAGAATCACGATGCCCACTCCGATCGCCAGGCTCGGAAACATGTAACTCGCGAGCTTCGGCACGTACTCGATCGTGTTGGCGATCAGCGTGTGGCCGGCGTACCCCGCCAGCGCAATCGGTCCATCCACGCCGAGCCATTGCCAGTAGCCAAGATCGTCGGGAACTGACGACACGGGCCCCCGCGCGATCGCGGCCGCCTGCACCAGCCGCCACGCGAGCAAAGGCACGGCGGCCGCGGCGGCCGTCGCAAGGGCCGCAGACCAGCGCCGGTGCAGGGCGAGCGCCAGGAGCACGGCGGGGAGGAGCACGATGCCGGCGGTGCGGAACAGGGCCGTCGTGGCCAGCACGAGCCCCACGACCATCGCCCGCACGAGGGGGCGCCACCCCGACGCGGCCGGATCGAACAGGGGATAGGCCAGCACGAGCGCCGCGACCCAGCCGAGCACGAGGTACGGCTCGGAGAGCGGGATATTGTAGTACTGAATGGTGCCATCGAGAACGAAGGGGGCGATGGCGCAGGCGGCGAGCGGCCAGCGCGGCAGCGCGAGACGCCGGCGGCCCAGCCACCAGACCAACGCCGCCGCAAGCGCGGTGGCGGCCACATTGACCACGGCGATCGTCGCCCGCACGGCGCCCAGAGAACCGCCGAGCGCCCACGGAATCGCCAGCAGCAGTGGCAGTCCCGGCGGGTACCGCACGTGAACGGGCGCCGCCACCAGATGGATGGAACGGTATCCCTCTCCCTGGGCGATCGCCTTGCCGAGCACGACGTAGACGCCGTCGTCGTTGAGGGCGCCCACCAGAAATCCTGCCGAGAGGCGAAACAGCACGTGGATCGCCGCAACGACGAGCGCAACGGCGGCCACTTCGACGACGTCTCGCCTGGTCACTGTCCAACCGCCGGCGCTTGTCCCCCTTCATAGCGGCTGAGCTTCCGATACAGCGTCGACGGATCAATGCCGAGCACCTCGGCGGCGCGCGTCTTGTTGCCGCCTTCGCTCTCGAGCACCCACGTGATGTACGCCTGCTCGATCACCTCGAGCGTGGGGTTCTTGTGCAACCGCTCGGCGACCAGCGGCTCCGCTTTGCGCTCGACGATGCGGTCCGGAATGGCCGACCGCGGGATCGACTCCCCGCGGGTCAGCGTCACCGCCCGCTCGAGCGCGTTCTCCAGCTCGCGTACGTTGCCGGGCCAGTCGTACGCCATGATGACGTCGAGGGCGTCCTGGGCGAGCGCCTTGGGCGTTTCCGCCCGCTCCACCGCGATGTGCTCGAGGAACGCCTTCACGAAGATGGGAATGTCTTCGCGCCGGTCGCGCAGCGGCGGGAGGAGGATGTTGATGACGTTCAGCCGGTAGTAGAGATCGCTGCGGAAGCGGCCGCGCTTGATGTCATCCTCCAGGTCGCGGTTGGTCGCCGCGACCACCCGGACGTCCACCGGAATCGCCTCGGTGCCGCCGACGGGAATCGCCTCCCGCTCCTGCAACACGCGCAACAGCTTGACCTGCGTCGCCGGCGACATCTCGCCGATTTCGTCGAGGAAGAACGTCCCGCCGCGCGCGGCGGCAAACAGCCCCTGCTTGTCGCGCACGGCGCCGGTGAACGACCCCTTGACGTGGCCGAACAGCTCCGACTCGAGCAGGCTTTCGGGCAGCGCGCCGCAGTTGATGGACAGGAACAGCCCTTCGGCGCGCGCTGACAGCTCGTGGAGATAGCGGGCGATGACTTCCTTTCCGGTGCCCGACTCCCCCTGGATCAGCACGGTGCTTTCGGTCGGCGCGACCTGTTCGGCGAGCCGTAACACGTCGGAAAACAGCCGTGACTTCCCGAGCGGCTTCACCTGCCCCGAGCGCTCGCGGCGCCGGATTTCCTGCTTGAGCTGCTTGTTCTCCGCCCGCAGGCGGCGGTGCTCGGCCGCCCGACGGCAGATCGCCACCATGTCGTCGTTGGAGAACGGCTTCTGGATGTAGTAGAACGCCCCTTCGTTGACCGCCTGAATCGCCGTCTGCAGCGAGGCCTGCGCGGTCATCAGGATGACGGGCGTCTCGGGGTCCTGGCTGCGGACGGCGGAGAGAATCTCGATCCCCGTCACGCCCGGCATCTTGAGGTCGGTGAGCACGATGTCCGGCGCGGAGCTCTTGAGCTGCTCCAGACCGGCCTTTCCCCCCTGCGCGGTCGTGACGTCGAACCCCTCGTTGCGCAGCAGGATGCGCAGGGTTTCGAGGATGCCCTGCTCGTCGTCGATGACGAGGATCGAGGGCGCGTTGCCGGCTGGACTCATTTAAGCAGCCTCCTCTTTGCGGCGGGCTGCGGGGAAGTAGACGGTGAACGTCGTGCCCTGGCCGGGCTGGCTGTCCACCAGCACCAGGCCGCGATGCGCCTCGACGGCGCGCTGCACGATGGCGAGCCCGAGGCCCGTGCCGCCGACGCGGCCGGTGGCGAACGGCTCGAACAGCCGCGCCTGGAGCTCTTCGGGGATCCCCGGCCCGTTGTCGCTGACGCACAAGGTGACGGGGTTTTCGATGCCGGCGCCGCCCGGCAGCTCGGTCGCCGCGGCGCGCCCCGTCCGGACGGTGACGGCGGCCTTGGGGCCGGCCGCCTGGACGGCGTTGAGCACGAGATTCGACACCACCCGGTGCAGCAAGTCTTCGTCGCCTTCCATCGGCGTCGGCCCGCCCTCGAGCGTGATGTGCGCTCCGGCGGCGCATTCGGGATGCTGGCGGACGAGGCGAATGGCGGCGGCGGCGACCTCGTGCAGATCCATCGGCCGGCACTCGGTCACGCGCACGCGCGAGAAGTCGAGGAACTCCGACAGCAGCCGCGACAGCCGGTCGCTCTCCCGCACGATGAGACCCGCGAGAAACTTCTCGTCGGGATTCGAGCGGGACGAGCGCGACAGCTGCTCCACCGACGAGCGGATCGACGCGAGCGGATTCCTGATCTCGTGGGCAAGGCTCGACGACAGCTCCGCCACCGCCTCCAGCCGCTCGGCGCGCAAATGCAGCTCCTCCAGGCGCTTGGAGTCGGAGATGTCGGTGAAGATGGCGGAGACCCGCGGCCGCGTGCCCTCAGGGCCGTCCAGCGTCGTAGTCGTCACGCCGATCGGAAAGGCCCGGCCGGGGGGCGCGCGGTACACCGT
>JAUYMC010000085.1 GCA_030699545.1 Gemmatimonadales bacterium
CCGCGCGCTCGAGCCACGGCCTGAGGCAGCGAGATGATCTTCCCGTTCGGTGACACGCTCCTACAGCCCCATGGCCTTGGCGATGATGTTACGCTGGATCTCCATCGCCCCGCCCCCGATCTCGAACAGCTTCGCGTCCGCAAAGTGCATCGGAAGTCCGGATTCCACCGAGTACCCGTAGCCGCCGAGGAGCTGCAGGCCGTCGTGCGCGACCCGCATGTAGGTCTCCGCTCCCACGAGCTTCGCCATGGACGCTTCGCGCGGCGCGCTGCCCTGCAGCTGCAGGGCGTGGGCCGCTCGGTAGGTGAGCAGGCGAGCGGCATCGACGCTCGTCTGCATGTCGGCGAGCTTGTGACGGACGGCCTGGAGCTTTCCGAGCGGCTGGCCGAACTGAACGCGCTGCTTCACGTACGTGACGACCTCGTCGACGATCGCCTGCGAGGCGCCGGTCGTGATCGCCCCGTGGTAGAACCGCTCCATGTCCAGGCCGTGGAGGAGGTACTTCCAGCCTTCTCCGGCCGATCCGATCACGCTGTCGGCGGCGAGTGCGACGCCGCTGTAGCTGACCCCGTACGTCGGGGCGATGGAGAGTCCGAGGGTGTCGATCCTCCGGCACTCGACGTTCGGGATCGCGCCCGGCCTCTCGAGCAGGAACAGCGTGATGCCGCGGTATCGGTCCGCCTCGGTGCGCGCGGCGAGCACCTGGAAGTCGGCAGATTCGGCCTGGGTGATGAACGTCTTCGCACCGCGGACGAGGTACGATCCGTCGACCTGGCGCTCTGCGCGGGTCTGGATGGACGCCGCGTCCGATCCCGCATCGGGCTCGGTCAGCGCCAGGGAAAGGACCACCTCTCCGCGGGCCACCCGGGGCAGCACGAGGTCCTTCTGGGCGGCCGTGCCGAACGCCGCCACGAGCGGACCACAGATCACAGCCGCGCGACCGTAGATGGTCGCCAGGGCCGAGGAGGCGCGGGCGAGCTGCTCGACGAACACGGCCAGTCCGACCGGATCCGCCTCGTCACCGCCACCGTACTCGGCAGGGATCAGGAACCCATACAGGCCGAGCTCGCCGAGCTTCCGGAACACCTCGCGCGGCGGCTCGACCCTGTTCCGGACCCACTCGAGCACTCGCTCGCGCGGCAGCTCCTTGTCGACGAATCGTCGCGCGGTGTCGCGGATCATCTGATGCGCCGGACTGAGTCGAAAATCCATGGTGTCCGTCTCGTGGTGTCTCGACGCCGGTCTCAGGCTCCCGACTCGGCCACCGAGAGGAACATCGTGCAGAACGGGCCGGGCAGGAATCGGGTGACATCGACCACCCGGATGCCCTCGAGGGGCAGCGTCTTCCGAGGGCCGCGGCTCACGGGCGCTTCGTTCACGGCTGGTCCAGCTCGAACGCGGGCAGCAAGACCTCGCGTTCAGGGAACACGGCCCTGACGCGCCGGCCGATGGCGATGGCGGCGGGGGGCCCGAGGATCTCCGAGAACATGTAATAGTCCTCATCCAGGTGAACGATGCCGAGCGTGTACGGCGCTCGTGCTCGCCACACGGGAGCCGGTGGGCGCATCACCGTGCTGAACGAGTAGATCTCCCCGCGACCGCGCGAGTCGGCCCACTCGAGCGGGTGTCCCCCCTCGCAGAGCGGGCACACCGAACGGGGAGGGAAGACGGCCCCCCGACAGGCCTGACAACGCTGGAAGAGGAGTCGCCGCTCTCGCACCCCGTGCCAGTACGGCTCCGCGTCGAGCGTGCGTCGCGGCACGGGGAAGCGGTTGGTCGCCGGCGCATCCTCACCCGGTTCGAGCTCCATCGAGGTCTCCTCGCTCATCCCCGTTCCAGAATGGTGACGCTGTGGCAGGCGAACATGCCACCGGCGCCGTGGGTCAGCGCAACCGTCGGAGCCTTCACCTGGAGCCCGAGCGCCTCACCGCGTAGCTGTCGGACGGCTTCCACGATGGGGTCGACCGCGCACGAGATGCCCGGCTGCCCGAACGAGAGCCACCCGCCATTCGTATCCAGCGGCAAGTCACCGCCGGGGGCGAGGCGCCCGCTTCGAACAAGCTCCACCGCCTTGCCTTTCTCACAGAACCCCAAGTCCTCGAGGGCGATCATCACCGTGTGCGAGAAATTGCCGGACAGCTCGACGATGTCAACGTCCTCGGGTGTCAGCCCGGCCATCCGGTACGCGTCGCTCGATGCCTGGGCCAGACCGCTGGTGGTGAGGTTCGGCAGGGCGCCGAGCCGGAACGAAGACTGCCGCAGGCCCATGCGCTCGGTCAGGTACTCGTGGGTGGTGCAGCTGCCGAACCCCCGGATATAGACGGCGGCCCGGTGGGACGGGGCGCGGGCGGCGCTCGTGACGATGAACGCGCCCGCCGTCCCGCCCGGCCCCCACGTCGCGCACATCCACCGCCGGAGGGGCGTGGCCACGTACGGCGAGGCGAGGACGGTCTCCACGGTGATCGGACCGAACCGCCGCTTCGCCGCCTTCGGGTGATGAACGCCCCACGCTTGATGCTGGACCGCTACTCGTGCGAAGTCTTCCTCCGTCACGCCGAACTCGTGCATGTACCTGCAGGCGATCTGGGCGTAGAGCGCCGGAATCGTTGGGCCGTAGGGGTACTCGAACTGGGGATCGGCATCCGTCGCGGCGCCAACCGCCACCGTGTCGATGAACAGCGGCGTCGCGTCGCTCTGCACGCACAGTACGTACTCGGCGAGGCCGGTTGCGATCGCCTGAGCAGCATAGCCGAGCATCGCGTTCACGCCCGCGCCATGCATGGTGATCTCGGAGCTCAGACGGACCGGGAGCTGCAGATGGGAGGCGAAGATATTGTTCCACTGCGGGCGCCGATCCGCCCAGGGTGCACGCCCGGTGAAGAGCGCCTGAATGTCAGACTTGCAGATCGACGCATCGCGCAGAGCGGCATAGGTTGCCTCGCTGGCGAGCTGCAGCGGATCCTTCCGGTGGTCCTCGTCAGCATAAGCATCGCCCATGCCGACGATCGCCGCTACGCGGCCGAGATTCACGGACACCTCACTCGCACGGCAGGCCGAGCTGCCGCGCGATCGCTCGCAGCTGGATCTCGTAGCTTCCCACGGTGACCGGCGCGACCAGCGCATCGAGCGCCATCCGCATCGCCGGGAGCTCGTCGGTCAGTCCCCAGCCGCCCCCGACGTGCAGCGCGGTCTGCGTAACGCGGACGACCGCCTGCGTCGCGAACAGCTTCGCCGTGGAGACGTCGAGGACGATCTCGCCGACCGGGACACCGCTGTCCCAGCGGCGCGCCGCGTGATAGGTGAGCTGACGGGTGGCCTCGACGTCGGCGTGACCTTGGGCGAGCTGGAAGGCGATCGCCTGGTAGGAGCCGATCGGCTTGCCGAACTGCTCGCGCACCCTGGCGTATTCGATTGCCCAGTCCAAGGCGTGCTGCATGTGGCCGAGCCAGCGAGCGGCCACCAGGATGCGCTCGCGGTTGAAAGCGGCCATCAGCTCCCGGAATCCCGCGTCGAGCTTCCGGGACTCGGGTACCCAGACGTCGTCCAGCGCGACCTTGTACGTCGGCGCCGGCCGGTTGACGTAGGTTCCCATCTTCGTGAAGCCGAGGCCCGGGGTCGTACCGTCGACCGCGAAGAAGCACAATCCTCGCCGCCCCTCGGCCGCGTCGGTCTGGGCGAGTACCAGAAGAACGTCGGCGACTCCACCGAGCGTGATAAAGGCCTTCAGGCCGTCGAGCACCCACCCGCCGCCCTTGCGCTTGGCGGTCGTCTTGACCGCCTGGATGTCGTTGCCCGCCCCGGCCTCCGTCACGGCGAGAGCCAGCAGGCACTCCCCCGTAATGTTCCTGCGCGCGATCGCCCGGTGCTCCTCGCTCCCGAACCGCCAGAGGACCGACCCAGCGACGAACTGCACCAGCATGGCGACGGCAAGGTTCGGGTTCACCCTAGATGTCTCTTCAAGGAAGATGACCTCCTCGACGCATCCAAGGTCCGCCCCCCCGATCGAGGCGGGCGTGGTGATGCCAACGAAGCCGGCCTCGGCCGCGGCCCGGTAGAAATCGCGGGGGAACTCGGCGAGCCGGTCTGCCGTCTCCCATCGTGGCGCAACTTCGCGCGCGGCGAAAGATCGGCACAGTAGCCTGTATTCGTGCTCCTCGATGTGCGCGGGAGGACGTGCCACTGTCGGGATGCTCATGCGTCGGCCACTCTCATCGGCCACGGCTGTCGGACGGCAGCAGCCCCGGACTTTGGCGACGGACGAGGAGGCGCACCTCACCCCGCTGCAGCAGCGTTCCGTCATCTCCGATGAGGCGCACCTCGACCTCGACTGTCCCTGTGGCGCCACCGCCGGATCTTTCGATGCGTAGGACGTGCGCCTCCGTCCTCAAATCCGACGGGACGAACACGGGAGCGATGAAGCTCCAGGATTTCACCTCGAGCAGCGAGACCAGCGCGGGACCGAACGCCTCACCGAGCGCTGCCAGCGAGACCCCGAGCGGCAGAGGCCCGTGAACGATCCGGCCGCCAAAACCCGAAGCCTTCGCGAAGTCGTCATCCAGGTGGACCGGATGCTGAGCTCCTACGAGATCTGCATACGCGGCAACCCGATTCTCCCCGCACGCCGTGCGCGGCAGCGTTATCTGCATGCCCGGCCGAAGATGCTCGACCCATAAGGGGCCCGCTTCGATCTTGGTCCGCATTCCCGAGACTTTATCCTCCTCGGTATTCTCGCCGCGTTCAATCGGACTTCATCCGATCGAACGCTCGATCGATGCAACGCTCCCACGCTTCGTCCCAAAGGTCAATCTGATGAATGCCCTATCCCCGTGAGGCGTTTGCGGGACGAATCGCGCGAAGAAGCACTGGGCTTGGCGAGCACGGCGGGGCCGCCTCATAGCACGCCTGGACCCGCAGAGGACCGCCCGTGACCGAGGACGAGTCAGGCGCCGGCGGCTGCAGAGGCTTCGAGCGGAGTGGTGGCCGCGAGGTCCGGGAGCGCGGTGGACCCAGAGTGGACGTACCCCTCCCCGTCCATCACCCCGAGGTCGCCGGTGCAGAACCAGTCGCCGCGGTAGGCCGCCGCCGTGGCCTCGGGCCTGTTCCAGTAGCCGAGCATGATGACGGGGTCCCCGCGGCGCACGGCGATCACGCCCAGCTCGCCCGGCGGGACCACGCGCCCCTCCTCGTCCACGATGGCCACCTCGTGCCCCGGGTACGGCC